>JAIRZS010000182.1 GCA_031267115.1 Treponema sp. | reverse complement strand
ACGGACAAGCGGGCGATTGACAGCGCCCTGCCGGTATCTTTGTCTATTTCCGCCAGAACGCCTTTTATTGCCGGGGGCTGCGAAGCGGAAGCTTTAGCCACTTCCATCCGGTAGAGTATTTGGGTTCTGGCCCTGTTAAGGCATATCTTCGGGTCCATCCCGATAATTCCGCCCGAAACGCCGGTCATACCCAGATCGGTGATATAAGCGGTTCCCCGGGGAAGCACTCGTTCGTCCGCGGTCTGTACGTGCGTATGGGTTCCCGAGACCAGGCCGGCCCTCCCGTCAAAGTAATAGGCAAGGGCTTCTTTTTCGCGGGCTGATTCCGCGTGGAAATCCACCAGGATAACGGGAGGGGCCGGGGAAGCGTATTCCCCCAGATCGTCCAGAATGGCGTCGAATGATCGAAAGGGGCAGTCAATCGAAGGCATGAATTCCCGGCCCTGGAGGTTGATCACTACCCAGGAGACGCCCTCCCTGTCTTCCCGGTACCAGCCGCGGCCCAGAGTTCCGGCGGGATAATTGGCCGGCCTGAGCATCCGCCGCTCCGCTTCCAGCGTCGGCCAGAACTCTCTCTTTTCCCAGACATGGTTCCCCGAAGTGACCGCGTCGGCGCCGGCATCAAGGATGCGTTTAAGGGATTCGGCTGTCATGCCGAAACCGTCCGCAGCGTTTTCCCCGTTTACCACTATAAAATCCGCGCCTGTATCGTGTTTTAGGGCGGGAAGGAGGGATTCCAGAACAGCCAGGCCCGGTTCCCCCACTATGTCGCCTATCATGATCGCTTTAAGAATAGCCATAGCCTAATAAGTTCCTTCCCGTATTTCTCCGGCAACGCTGGGGATTTCAATTACCGTGCCGGGGGCAAGCAGATCGGGATTTTCGGGGTTTTCCAGTTTATCCCTGTTTGCCTGATAAAGAAAGAACCACTCGCTGCGGTTATTGTAAATCCGGGGATTACCCGCGATGCTGCTGAAAGTATCCCCTTCCTGTACGGCATAGTACCGGGGTCTGGGCGCCGGGCCGGCTTGCCCCCCGGAAGAACGCCGGCGTTCCGCTTCCTGCCGGGCTGCTTCTTCGGCTTCCGCCCGCCTGTGAGTCTCTTCTAAATTTTCCAGCATCAGCCTGACTTCTTCCTCCTTGCGTGCATTTTCCCGCGCCTCAGCTTCCCTTTGGGCATTGTCCCGTACCTCGATTTCCCTGCGGGCGTTTTCCTGTGCCTCGGCCTCCCTGCGGGCGTTTTCCTGCGCCTCGGCTTCCCTGCGGGCGTTTTCCTGCGCCTCGGCTTCCCTTTGGGCATTGTCCCGTACCTCGGCATCCCTGCGGGCATTTTCCCGTATCTCGGTATCCCTGAGGACCGCTTCCTCCAGCAGGCGGGCGTTTTCCCATGCCTCGGATTCTCTGCGGATTTCTTCTTCTCTTTGCAGGCGGGCTTCCTCTTCCCTGCGGGCGTTTTCCCGTGCCTCGGCTTCCCTCCCGGCCTCTTCCCGCTGGCGGGCTTCTTCCTGTTTGCGCGCCTCTTCGGCATCCAGGCCTGCGGACCCGGAGGATTCCTCTGCGGAAGCTTCGGCAGCCGGCTGCTGGTCGTCGGTAATGGCCCAGTATTCTTCAATGCTGATACAGCCCGCCAGGGCGAACATCGTTACCATGAGCAGCAAGGCCGGTATTACGGCAGTTCCTTTTTTCATTTTGAACCTTCCTTTGTTCGAAAGGGGCTGGTACTCCGCCGTTCTGCGGCGGAGCAGTCATTCCCGTATATCCCCGGCTGCGGCTATCTTTTGAATGTCAGAAGTATGGTCAGTTTGGTCGCGTCCACATCCAGGCCGGAAGTAATTGCCAGCAAATCCAGGGCTAAATCCGTGGTGAGATTTAATGTCAGCCCCGCAGTAATGCTTGTCGTTGGAAGATCGAGTACCCTTACCGTATCCGTAGTTTCGACACTGGGGCCTCCGGCTTTTGTCTCGGTATGGACCAATTTTGTTTCGCTGAAAGAAAACAGGTTGATTCCAAATCCGGCGTGCATGGAAAAATGGTCCGGCCACAGGGTGAAACTGGTTCCAAGACTCAATGTGGGGGTAATGGAAAAGCGCGTATCGCCGATTTCGGTTTCCGAAACAGGAGTAATGAGTTCTTCGCCGTCTGCAATAACAGAATTACTCCGCGATTGGGCGATGGTGAAAATATTATACCCGATAAGCAAATTGATTTTAGCCCCGATGGTAAGCCTGTTCGAAATATCGTTGGTAAAGGCAAAAACAGGATTACCCGAAATCCGGAGGTCGAAAATTTCCGGCGCCGCGATATTGGTGTTTCTCTCAGCGGGGGTACTACTATTAGGGTTATCCGTAATTTTCCAGACGGTCGAAACGCCGTCCTGTTCGTTGCTCCGGTAAATCCGGTAAGCCATGTCCCCGATAAGATCAAATTCCGCGCGGGTATTTTCCCCCAAACCGAATTCAAACCCCAGGGTAAACCCCCCGGAAGGTTCGGTGAAATCATAGTACGCTTCTTTTCTGACAGAACTTTGTCCAATGTTGCTGGCCCCGGACATATAGTAGGAGTTTTCACCGGTTTTGGAAATGTACTGGTGCATATCATAGGCGCCGCGGATCGCGATTTTGGTCCGTACCGAACCTACCGGGAAATTCCACCCCAGTTCCAGAGAGGGTTTTAAGCTGCTCTCAAAGGCGTCTTCTTCAACAATATCCGTGGCTATTTCCCTGCCCTCCAGGAACGCGGTAAATCCAAGTTTTAGGCCGAAAATACCGGTGCCAAAGATAAGGCCCAGCGTGTTCTCGCTTGTGGTAATGCCTTCAATCTTCTTGCCGTCCGAGCTAACCAGTTCCGGCGTGGTCACGGTGCCGCTTGCGTCTTTTTTTATTTCATCCCTTTTCTGGAGGGTGAGTATATCCTGATTGGTGATTCGCCGCACAAGTTCGTCAATTAAACTTCCGCCGTAGGAAATGCCGAGATAGGCGGAGGTGAATTTTACGGCATAACCGAGGTTAATGCCTTTTTCATCAACACCCGCGTAGGAAAACCAGCTTCTCATTTTTACGGACTTGAAATCAAGCACCGACATAAACACGTCTACATCGGAATTTATTGTCCCCCCGGTCGCCCTGTAGGTACCCGAATGGGGGGCATACACGGCTGTTTCTGCGGGTATATCCTCGTAATTAATCTCCGCCGGTTCGGGAGGGGCGGCGGGAAGATTTAGCTGCGCATCCGCTTCTCCAACCGCGAATAAGGCCAGCCACAGGCAGGCGATCGCGAAAAATACCCTGCTTCTTGTATTGTTATTCATAAATTCCTCCTTGCAAATAACAACAGAATAAAGCTGTTCCAAAACTTCAGTTTTTGGAACAGGCTCAAATTACTGAATTTTACAAATTAATATCCGAAACGCAGGCCAAGGGACAAGCCGAGTCCCCTGCCGTTAAAAGCGTTTATCATATCCGTTCCCCGCAAAGACACGTTAAAAATTATTTCCGTAACATGGAGGTTCAGCATAAAACGGAAATCGCATGTCCATATACGCTCGACATAGCCGGTAAAAAGCGCGGCGGAAAAAATATTTAGGACATTGACCTGCCCTTCAAGGCCGGCGTTGAAACAGGGGGCATAGTCGTATACGCTCAACAGAGAAAATCCCAGGCTGGGGCGCACCACAAAAAGGTTGGTATCCGCCGGCCTGTAATTTATATAAAAATTAAACCGGAAAGGCCTGAACGCGTAAAAGCTGGTATTGTTGTCGTAGCTGGTATCGAATTCCGGATCCGGCAGTTCGACATTCCCGGCGGCAATATCGTCGAGGGTATTTTCGATTTCAAATTTGTATTCGGACCTTATTTGCATTCTATGGGACAGCCTGGCGGGCGCTATGGGGAGGTGCGAAACAGAAGCCCCAAGATCCAGCATGGGCAGCAGCGCGTATTCCGCCCCGACCGAAATATCGAAACCCATGGGGAAAGCGTCATTCCTGTTGCTGGAAGGCCCTGTTTCTTCCCCAAGGGCATAGGCGGAATATACGCTCAGATCAAAGACACCGTGAACGCTGACGCCGTTGTCGGTCATGTCCACGGAATAATCCGCCCTGGAGGCGGGTACAAAGATGATAGGCACAAAAAGCGCGGGTTTTACCGAAAGGCCCAGCCTGTTAAATTTCCCCGTACCCTTTATCCCAGCTTCCGCGAAAACGCTCCCGCCCATATTCATATTTCCGCTAAAGGAACCGGAACCCGCGTTGCCCCGGCTTAGAAGCCGCATAAGGCTTTCTGACGCGTTGCCGTAAAACACGCCGTCTATCCCGGCAAATACGCCGATGCCGTATCCGTTTCGGAAATTCAGATTGAAAAAGACATCCGCCCCCCCTCCGGCCGCCGCGATCAGTTCCCTCATATAAATGTTGACCAAATCAATGGTCAGGGTTTTGCGTACATTGAAAATATCGCCCAGGCTGAGAAGGTTATTTGCCACATAGGCCCCGCCGTCAACGCCGAATTCAAACAGCCTGTGGGCTTCCCCCGGCGGCGGCTCCACTGAAATTTCCGCGGAAAGCGAAAGCGGTACAATGCCGGCCAGTAAAATCCCGCATATTATTAATTTCAAGGCAGCTCTCCCAAAAACCGGGTTTTGGAACAGGCTCACTTCCCTATCTGTTTGGCCGGGAGGGGGCCGCGCGGGTAAATCGGACAGGAAACGAAGTTTCATGGTATAATCCCTAAAATGTTTCGTTAATACGGGTTTTCGCGGTAACAGCCAGCGATAGTTTTAACGGAAGAACAGACGGATCTTTTGCCGGCCTTTTAATGTCAAAGCCCTGTCCTTTTCCAAAGTACATTTCGACCCATACGTTAAAGGGATAATCAGAATCTTTCCTGGAAACCGGTACGTTGGATAAACCGGATAAGTTTATTTTACCAAGCAGGTTTTCTTCAGGATCGCCGGGATTCGGCCTTGCCCGGTAAATCGGCGCGTAACCGGCAAGCCCCAGGTTGTTTTCGATATTAACATGAATTATAAGGGACTGCATCTTCTCCAGAATTTCCTGCACGGAACCGGCGCTTTCATCATCCCCCGAGTCGCGGCCAAAAAGATCCTTGTCCTCGTCAACAAGATGGATCGCCTTAAGATCCGGATCGGCGTTTTGTTCGGAAAGGATCGGCACATCCTTGACAACATCGAACTGGAGGGGGAGCGCCACTACCAGCATCGCGGACAGGGGCGTTTCAAGGTCTTCCTTAACGGCGGCCAAATCGCCATATTTTACCGTGATCTTTCCAATATTTATTTCGTAGTAGAAATCCAGTTTTCCGGGCGGGTTGTCTTGATTCAGAATACTTTTTAAATCAAAGGAAGTCCCCGGTTTTGGCGAGAGCGATACGGCCATGGGCGTGTCTTCCGAATCGGGAAAAACGGGCAGCCCCTGCGGCGTTACAACCTGGCCGGAAAGCAGATCGGCGCCCTCCAGGGGTATGCCATGATCGTCCCCGTTAAGGGCTTTGATACTAACGGTAACGTTTTCGTTTTCAAAAATACTGTCCGGGCCCGAAATGTAAAAATATACCGGGATGGAACGGAACCGGAGGCCGTCGTATTTGCCTAGGACACCCTGAATCTCACCCAGTTCAAAACCGGGCTGGGTACCCTTAATAGGGCTAATCCCGGTTTTGCCAAAATCTATTTCAATATCGGGGAGCGTTACACCCGGGAGCGCCGGGGGAAGGGGCGGCAGGGCAGTTCCCAGGGATATATCCGCCAGTTTCATTTTAATGATAAAGGCCTGGGTATCCCCGTATTCGCCCCAATAATCGTAAAGGGCCAGTTCCCCGCCGCCTGTTGAAAGGGCCGGTTTGGACTTTGCGAGGTCGTTAATGGAAAAATCCATATGATTCTGGAGGGAATTGGGGGTCCCCAAAGGCAAATAAATGACCGGCTCGGTTTTAATCTGTACTTTTTCCGGAATGTAAAGCGGGCACGCAAAGAACAGAATCGAAATAACCAGGCATTGTCCCCGGAATACCGGTTTCGCAGACATATTTTCCTCGTTTAGTAATATATAACAGCGTTGCGGACAAGGGTATCGGGGTAAAAAAACCTCTAAAAACCAAAGTTTTTAGAGGCAGCCGAATATAAAGAGGCTTTCCCAAAACGCCAGTTTTGGGAAAGCTTCTTCTAAGCCCTATATTTATTTTAGTAGGAGGATTCCCGCCCCGTCAACAGTCAGGCCGCGATTAACGGGCGTATTCCACTATCCTGATCTCGCGGATTATCGTTACCTTGATGCGACCGGGGTAGCGGAGATCGCTTTCAATTTTCTTCGCTATCTGTTTTGCCAAGTCCTTGGACTGATCCTCGCTGATCGAATCGTTGTTTACCAGGATACGCAGCTCCCGGCCGGCCTGAATGGCAAAGGCCTTGTCCACCCCGATAAAGCCGGTGGCGATATTTTCCAGGTTTTCCAGCCGTTTGATGTAGTTGTCCAGGGTTTCCCGCCGGGCGCCCGGCCGCGCCGCGGAAATAGCGTCGGCAATCTGGACCAGCACCGACTCGACGCACGAAGGCTCAATGTCATTGTGGTGGCTCCCCACAGCATTGATGATACGGGCGTCTTCCCCCATTTTTCTGACCATTTCCATGCCGATTTCCGCGTGATTAAGGTCCGAATCGGATTCCACCCCCTTGCCGACGTCGTGGAGCAGGGCCGCCCTTTTCGCGAGGTCCCGGTTGCAGCCGATTTCCGCCGCCAGAATTCCCGCGATAATAGCCACTTCCTTGGAGTGGTAAAGCACGTTCTGGCCGTAGCTTGACCGGAAGTAGAGCCGGCCCAGGGCGCGGATAGCGTCCTGGCTTATATTGTGGATACCCAGGTCGAAGAGGACTTTTTCCCCCTCCTCGAATATCTTCTGGGAAATATCCTTGCTTACCTTGGTAACAATCTCTTCGATACGCGCCGGATGGATACGGCCATCGGTAATAAGCCGCTCCAGGCTTATCTTGGCGATTTCCCGGCGGACCGGATCGAAGCAAGAGATAACCACCGCTTCCGGGGTATCGTCTATGATAATATCCACCCCGGTAAGGGTTTCCAGGGTGCGGATATTCCGCCCCTCCCGGCCAATGATCCGGCCCTTCATTTCGTCATTGGGCAGATTTACCGTGGTAACCGTAACATCCCCGGTAACTTCCGTGGCAAGCCGCTGGATCGTGGTTACCAGGATATCCCTGGCTTTCTTTTCCCCCGCGAGATTCGCCTCCTGCTCGATCTTGTTGATCAGAGACTGGGCGTCGTGCTTGGCCTCGTTTTCCAGATCCTTGATAATGAGGGCCTTGGCCTCGGCGGCGCTAAGCCCGGAAATTCGTTCCAGTTCCGCCCGGTAGCGCTCTTCTTCCTTGTTTAGGGCCTCGTCCCTTGTTTTAAAGGACCTCTCCCTTTCCGCCAAAACCTGCTCGGTCTTCTCGATTTGAGCCGTTTTTTTATCTATCGTTTCTTCTTTTTGCAGAACACGCCGTTCGTACCGCTGCAGTTCAACCCTGCGTTCCCGAGTTTCTCTCTCCTGCTGGTTTCGTTCGCGAATAATTTGTTCTTTTGCCTCAAAAAGGATTTCCTTCTTTCTAGCTTCAGCCTCTTTTATCGCATCCTGTTTAACGCGTTCGGCCCGTTGTTCCGACGCCGTAAGTTGAAATCTGGCATACAGCCATCTAATAGTCCAGCCTAAGAATAACCCGGCAAGAGGGAGGATGATCCAGAATATCCATTCCATTACTCAACCCCTTACCATATATGTTATAAAAGTACATGGTAGGATATATCAAAAAAGACAGTTTGTCAATCCATGCAGATACGTTTCCATACGAACGTCTTTCGCTTGCGTTTGTTTGGCCGGGAGTTCGCCGGTTTTGGCGCGGGCCGGGCAGACGCGCGGGGAATTTTTGTCTTCGTATTGTGGTTTTGGGCGCATCCGCGCGCCTTTTGCGCGCGGACCGGGCTTTCCGCTTGTATCTTTTTTGCCCACGGCAAAAAAGGATACCGCTTCAATCCCTTGCGCGGGATTTTACCGGAGAATTTTACCGCAAAGCCGAAATATACCCGTTATTTTTTACCACAAAGTCGAAAAAGTAAAAGAAGTTTAATAAGTAAGAAAAAAGAAAGGGAAGATAACCATTCTTCCCTACTTCTTCCCCCTGCGGCATGGAAACCGCTACCACTCTTTAACCGAGAATTCGCCGTCAGGTTTGTCTATCCTCATGGTTTCGCCGGCCTGGCTTATGACAAAAAATCCGTTCTTCTTCGCATAGTCCCGCACGCTGTCTTCCACTATTGCCGCCGATACCGCCCCCAGCAGTTTTTTGTCCGGCCATTTCCTGCCCGTGCCTCGTATCGTTTCCATCCGCTTGATATGCTCTTTAATATGCTCGATTTTGAGGTCCGTTTTAACTTCTATCAGCATTACATAGTCGCCGTTTTCCAGGACAATATCCACTTCCGCATAGGTATTGCCTGAAGGGTCTTTCATTTTCAAATTGGTTGAAACATTCTCAAAGGTATAGCCCATTTCGTTGAATTTTTTCTCGATGTCGGGGATGATCATGTGTTCGACCACCGAGCCGAGTTTGTTTCCCAGCTCGCCCATTTTCCGGTTAAGCTTCTCCGAAGATTCCCGCATCAGCCGCTCCGTTTCCTGAAACTTCCGGTCCGTCTCCTGGGACGCCATTTTGAGTAGTTCCCGGGCTTCCTGAAACTTCCGGTCCGTCTCCTGAAACTTCCGGTCTGTTTCCTGGCACATTAACCGGTATTTGTCCCGGTCTTCGCGCATCAACGCCAGCATATCATTAAAAGTTACGGCCTGGTCCATGCTCAAAATATACCCTTTCAGCCGGAGTTTTTCAAGGATTGCGCCGAGCGCTCAATCTACCGGACTTTCTAACCGCAAAGTCAACGAAGTCGAAAAAGTCGAATAATATAGAGAAGAAGTATTGCTTCATGCTCTGCTTGCTTATATTTCCGAATTTTACCTTGAAGTCTAAGAAGGAGAGAAGGGAAGACGCGGGGCTTTCGCAGCGCGCTTAGTGAACTAAAATCTAAGGAAGCTGTTCCAAAAACTGAAGTTTTGGAACAGCCTCAACTTATTAAACTTTTTTGACTTATTTGACTTGGTGGTAAAAAAAACGGATATATTTCGACTTGGCGGTTAAAAATTGAGCGGCCCGCGCCCTCTTGCGGCATTAAGGCGTCCTCATTTATAGTTTTTGCATGGCGGAAGATTTCCATTTTGTCCTTGGCAGGGAGGGGGCGCGGACTTTTTTGCGGCTGAAGGCGAAGGGTATGCGGCAGCTCCCGGATTTCAGACGGCATACCGGGCTAAAGCGCGAACTGCTGCGGGAATTTATCGCCCTTAAAAGGGAATTTGCCGTCTCGCGGATCATCGATTTCGACGCGGGGGAAGACGAATACACCCTGCTTAACCCCGGCGAAAAGATCATTACCCAGGCGCTCGACGCCGGCCTGCTGCGCAGCCCCGGCGGGGCTGTGTACAGCCGCGCCGAGGGGGATTTCCACTGCGCGCTCCTTATAAAAGACATTACCGAAAAAGAGGCGGAGGTTTCCATTGTCCTGCGCGACGAGGAAGGGGCGATTATCGCCGGGGGGCAGAAACCGGCTCTCAGGAAAGACGGGGACGCGGGGGAACAGGCGTCGTATTTTTACGCGGTTTCCCCGGGTATCGCGGTTTACGGCGATAGGGTTTACCCGGTAGGGGATCTCGGGCTTCGCTGGGCCGAAACCGGGCGGATCTACGCGCGGCTGACAAAAACCGAACTGCCCGCGTTTATCTCGCTTGTTGTTTCCGGGTTTTCCAACCCCGAGCTGATCTACGAAGGCTGGCTGGTTAAACCGGTACGGCCCGCCCTCGCGCTGCCGGGGCTGCTCTTTATGGAGATCGATAAATACGGGTACCTTCACATAAGGCCCATAAGTTTCCTCCGGGGCTTCCCGCCCCTTTTCCTTGAAAACGAGGAAATCGTAACCGTGGCGGAACTGGACGAGACCGGCAGGACCATAGGCGTCGCCGAGGTTATTTTTCCGGAAGCGCCCGAGGACGAGTTCAGGGAAATGCTTGCCAGGCACGGCGGCCAGGGCAGGGGGAGGAAGGGCAAAAACAGCGGCCACAGCGAGGCGTTTTACGAGGAAAACGGCCGCTTTATTATCGAGCCGGAATTTGCCCGGACCTTTATCGGGGAAAACATTATCGCGCTTTCGGAGCGTTTCGTGCTTCTTGAAACAGAAGTGCTGTCCGGGTACAAGCTTAAATTTTCAAAGCCGAAGATAAAACTTTCCGTAAGCCGCAGGACGGGCATGGGATCGGGCATTGATTATTTCGCGGGAAACGCGGAGGTTGAAATAGAAGGGGAGGCCTACTCTTTCGCGCGGTTTATGGCCGAGTACCGGAAATCTTCCTGCATCACCCTGGCCGACGGGAGCCGTTCTTTTCCGGACAAGCGTACCATGGACCGCCTTGAAAGGCTGGTATCCAGAATCAAGGGCGAGGACGAGGTTGAGCTGTCCTATTTTGACATCCCCCTGCTCCTCCAGGACGATCTTTTCCAGGTCGAGGGGCAGCTCTGGGAAGAAGCGCGGCCTTTTTTTACCAATTACAATACTATCGCCGAACGCCGGGGTTCCTGGACGCTTTCCGGCGGGGAACTCCGGCATTACCAGGAATACGGGGTGCGCTGGCTTGATTACCTGGGCGAGTACCGCATGGGCGCGTGCCTAGCGGACGAAATGGGTCTGGGCAAAACCATCCAGGTGATAGCGCTGCTGCGCTCCTTGAAAGAACGTGGCGAAGGCGGTTTCTGCCTTATACTCTGCCCCAAGTCGCTAGTCTACAACTGGGCTGCGGAGCTTGACCGTTTCGCGCCCGAGCTTCCCTATCTGGTACATTACGGGCTGGATCGGGACGCGGCGGAAATAACCGGCGGCAGTACCGAATTCAGAATCATCCTCAGTACCTACGCCACCTTAAGGCGCGATGTGGAGAATTTTAAGAACGTCGAATTTTCCTATATTATCCTTGACGAATCCCAGAACATCAAAAACCTCAGTTCCCAGACAACCACGGCGGTTCTTTCCCTTAATACCGGGCGGCGGCTTGCCCTGAGCGGCACGCCGGTGGAGAACAACCTGGGCGAGCTTTACAGCCTGTTCCGTTTTCTCAACCCCGGCTTTTTCGGCTCCGAGAAGAACTTTTCCCAGCGTTACCAGCGGCCCATTCAGGAAAACAACGACGAGGAGGCCCTCAAGGATCTCAAGCTGAGGATCTACCCCTTCATACTCAGGCGGCTCAAGCGGGACGTGCTTAAGGAACTGCCGGACAAAACCGAAGAAACCGCCTATATCGAGCTTGAGGAGACCCACCTTGCCATCTACCACCGGAGGCGGCAGGAATACAAAGAACTTATCGACAGCATCATCGCCAAAGGCGAAATGGCCAAGTCTTCCATTATTATTTTCAAAGCGCTTACGGAACTCAGGCGGCTTGCCAGCGTGCCCGAAGCCGAAGGCGAATACGGCGGCCCGTCGGCGAAGCGGCTCTACCTGTCGGACCGGATCGCGGAAATCGCGGAAAACGGCCACAAATGCCTTGTCTTTACGAATTTCCTCGCCGGGGTGGATCTGGTCAGCCGGGACCTTGCGGATATGGGAATCCCCAACCTCACCATGACCGGGGCCACCGTGGACCGGCAGTCCCTGGTACGGCGCTTCCAGACCGACAGCGGGGTAAAAGCCTTTATCATGACCCTGAAAACCGGCGGGACCGGGCTTAACCTTACCGCCGCGGATTATATCTTCATCCTCGATCCCTGGTGGAACAGCGCCGCCGAGGCCCAGGCCATAGACCGAAGCCACCGCATAGGGCAGGTAAACCCGGTTTTCTGTTTCCGGCTTATTGCCAGGGATACTATCGAGGAGCGTATCGTAGAACTCCAGAAGCGGAAAACCGATTTGGCGGGCGCTTTGCTTTCGGACGACGCCGGTTCCTTCAAGTCCCTTTCGGCGGACGACGCGGCCTACCTTGTGGGGGGAAGATAGTGAAAGGGATTGTCGAAATCAAGACCTGGACGCGGCCGGGCCTCTTCCCTTTAAAAATACGGATAAAAAAATATACCGAACACCTTTCCCGGCTTACCGCGGAAACCCTGAGAAAATACTATCCGGTTTTTCTGGGGGAAAAACCCAAGGGGAAAAAAAAGGAAGAAATGGTCCGGGAAATAGCCGCGGCGGCGATCTTTGACAATGAAAAGGCATTCCGGGAATGGTTTTTTGAATTTCCCGCCTTAACGCAAAACCTGCTTTACCGGCTGGCCTTTGACTCTTTTGTCCCGGTAAAAAAACTGGAGGACGAATTCGGCCTGTCCCTGATTCATAACGAATCCAGGTATGACTGGCAGCACCAGTGGGCTTTTCATGACGGTTTGGGCCTGGATTTTCTCGATGTCTACACCCAGTACGGCCAGGCCTATACCGGGCTTCCCTATCTTATGCACGCCCCGCTTTCGGAATGGCTGGTCCCGCCGCCCGATTTGAATTCCGAAAGCTGCGCTGCGGATTCCGGTGCGGGCGGCGGCGCTGCCCCCTGGGATAACAGCGCGGGTATCGGCGATTCCCTGCCCCTGTTTTACGAAGCCATGGCGGAATTATTCGCCCTCATGAAACCCCCGGATTCGCCCTACCGGTGCCTCCGGGGGTTTAAGAAAAAGGACGCGGAAGAGCTGCGCGTATCTTCGGCGTTCAAGGCCTTCGATATCCCCGGAAAGGAAATCAAGGCGGCGGAACTGGTCCCCGACAGCGCGGATCTAACCGCCCGGTTTATCCTGGCCATGAAGAATTTTTCCATCTCCCGCCCAAATGACGGGCAGGCCGAAGTAAAAAAACTGACGGAAGCTTTCTTTGCCGAGGATTCCCAGTACAAGGGCTATGTTAATCCCCCGGACCGGCATTCCCTTGAGTTCAATGTCCTTTTCGACCATATTTCCAAAGGCCAGGATTATTTCCTTAATTACGGGGGCGAGATGCCCGATTCCCGCAGGATCCTGCGGGGCATCCTTGAGTACTGCGCGAAGGACGGCGGGACCTTCGACGCCGATAAAACAGCGGCATATATTTACCGCACCCGGCAGGAATTTACTTTTTTCCCCGGCAGCGTCGAAAGGTATATAAAGTTCAAAGCCGAATCGGTAACGCTGGACGGGCTGACTTATTCCGGATCATACTACGAGGACTTTTATCCCAAGGGCATTATGCTATACCCGCTTTTAGTCGCGCCGCTGTTTAAGGCGTACTGCTACCTCTTTGCCGCCCTGGGCATTCTTGAAATAACCCAGCGGATGCCGCCCTGCCCGCGGACGCATAACAAAAAAGATCATCCCCTGTCGCCTTACGATTCCCTTAAAACATTCAAAGTTACCGAATTCGGCAAGTGGTGCCTGGGCCTGACGGAAAAACGCCCGGAACGCCCAAAGGCGGAATACCAGGCCATAGCGGACAGGGAACTGCTCCTGGTAACCGTGCAGGGAAATTCCCTGGAACGCGCCATATATCTGGATAAAATAGGCCGCAAGCTCGGCCCGGACCGCTGGCGGATAAGCCCGGATTCGTTTATCGCCGGCTGTGTTAATAGAGAGCAAATCGAGGACCGTATAGGCAAATTCAAGCTTCTCATCGATCCCGAACCCGCGCCCCACTGGTCCGCCCTTTTCGAAAAAATCACCAATCGTTCAGGGCTGTTTGACAAAGCTGTGGAAGGCATGGTAGTTTACCGCCTGCCCTCCGACCAGATCCTCGCGGAAGAACTGCTCCGGGACACGGAATTCAGATCCCTTGTCTGCCGCGCCGAAGGGGGACTGCTCGTAGTCCCCGAAAAGAACCGCAAGAGGTTTTTCGCTGTATTGAATAAATACGGAATCGCGGTATTCAGCGACGAATAACAGCAAAACAGCGCGGACCCGGCGGGTCGCCGCCTTCCGGTCAGCCGCTGATAATCACCGCGTGCAGCACCAGGGGAACCTGCCCGTTGTTGGCTATACTGTGGGAATCCCCGGAAAGGGTAACCATCACATCCCCCTTTTTAATGGGGACTTCTTTGCCGTTATCGTCAACCACCCCGGTCCCTTCCATGATGATAAAAAATTCCGCTTCCCCGGTATGCACATGCTTTCCGATAGACGCCCCGGGGGGCAGGGTAATTTCCGCCAAAAGGTTCGTGTTTTTCTGGACCTTCCCCTTTCCCTCCACAAAGTGGACAAAATGCGCGGTCCCTTCCCCGCCCCGCGCCTTTTCTTTCTGTTCGACGGCAAGTTCCTCTCGATGAAATACCATAGCACTCTCCTAATAATAATTTGGTACAAAACCAACCGGGTTTTGTACCAAGCTCATTTACCCAAGTATAGCGCCTTTTCCCGTAATTGCACAAGGGAACGCAAGAATCGCCCAGGGCCGGTGGTTTTGGGCCGCGGACGGTTATTCCTACTATTTGGTTGGGGGAAGCCTCCCCCTACGGCCGGGCCATGGTCCCGGCCTACCCCCTCTGCGGGGCTCCGCCCCGCAACGCCCCGCCGGGGGGCCGCAGGCCCCCCGGACCCCCCAAACACCCTCCCCGCAGGCTCCGCGCAACCCTTTGCATTTTCTTTCAACATATAGTATAAATATCTTAACCATGAGCGACAGACGGCTAACCGCCATATCAAGTCAGCTCTCCGGGCAGACCTTGCCCAAGCAAGCAAGCAAGCAAGCAAGCAAGCAAGCAAGCAAGCAAGCA
>JAIRZS010000135.1 GCA_031267115.1 Treponema sp. | reverse complement strand
GCCCATCTCTTACAGCATAATAAGCGAAAAGTCATATTGAGGGGTTGATATTATGATTATAAGGCGATATAGTGATATGATATTTGGCCTATAGTCCTATTGGAACAACAGGCCGCCGTGTGGCTGTACTGTGGCAACGCTTCGACTGTGTTTCGGTTACGCCGGGGGCAGATACCACGCGGAAATACAATGACGAGGAGTTTGTATGAAAAAAACAAGCTACGTAACGGCCGCCGCTCTTGTTGCCGTGGTGATGATCCTGGCAAGCGCGGGCTGCGGATCCACGCCTCCCCCAATGCCGGCTGAACCGGAACGGCCCGATTGGGTGCTGAATCCGCCGGAAGACGAGGAACTGATCTACGGTATGGGCAGCGCCGTGTCATCAAATGAATCGCGGGGCTGGAAAATGGCCGAAAACCGCGCCCGGACATCGATTTCGTACCAGATCACCGCCATTGTGGAAGGTATGCAGAATGACTACCAGCAGCAGGCCGGGACTGACGGTGACGAAATAGGGCAGAATTTTTTTGAGGATGTCAGCCGCCAACTGACCGCCAGCGTCCTGAGCGGGGCAAAGATAGCCAAACGGGGAACCGGCAGCGGCGGCAAATACTATGTACTGACATCCTATTCGGTATCGGCGGCAAAAAATACGATCAACAGCCTGAGCGAGACGGCGGCAAAAAAGGCGGAAGTAAACGCGCGGAATGCCCTCCAGGCAATGGACCGGGCGTTCGCGGCCAAGAGAACCCCCGCGCTGGTAGAAAACGGCGGCGAAGAGTAGCGGCCTATAAAGCTTGACGCATAGAGCGACGGTGAGGAAAATGCCGAAAAAAATTTTGCTTTTTCTGATTCCGGTACTCCTTCTGTCCTGTAAAAGCCTGGCGCCGGGAGCGGAACAGCCGGTTTCGGAGGGCGGTTTTTGGAATTCAGGCCGGTTCCGGCAAGGGCTGGTTTTCTTCGGCGTTTCCGGCGGGTATTATGTGTCCCGGAACAGGGCCGTCGATCTGGCCCTGAGGGACGCCGCCCGCCGCCTTTCGTTCTATCATTCCGTCGAAGCGTTTATTCAGTTTGACGAAACCTATTACCGCCAGTTTCAGGGCAGTCAGATTGATACCGCCAGGGGCCTTATCCATGATGAGGATTATGAAAAATATATCGGGGCCCTGGAATTCGATCCTGAACAGGACGTATACGAAGACGATAATGTCCTTTTTGTCCGCGCCGGATATACGGGGCCTGACGCGGCTCCCGTAAACTCCGTTCCGTCTCCGCCTCCACGCGCCTTCCGGAGCGGCGCACAAAAGCCCTCGTGGATAGAAAGCCCCCCTTCCCGCATTGACGGCCGTCCCGCGTCTATCGGTTTTTCCGGGCCGCGCCTTTCGTATAAAGATACCCTTACCGCTTCTTACGAGGACGCGGTTTTTGCCCTGGTACAAAATTATTTTTACGCGGTTGCCGCCGGGCAGACAGCCGGTAACACGGAAGCGGGCGATTGTTCGGCGGCCCGCGCGGCGGGGGTCGTTATGGGATTCTATGTGCTGGAAACCTGGACCGATTCTGTTACGGGCGGGGTATGGACCCTGGCGGTGGCGCGGGAAGTAAAAAGCGGTATTGTTTCCGGGGAATTAACGGAATGAGGGCAACAACATGAGGAAACCATATTTTTTCTTGTTTGCCGCGGCGGTCTTGGTATACCTGTCCGCTGCCGTCCCGCTCTTTGCGGGACCCCAGGCGGAAACCGGTACGGCGGGCACGGATCAAACCGGCGGCTATGTTCCCCCCGCCCTTGCCCTGGTTAGCGCGGAACCGCCCGAAAAACCGCAATGGATTTTTCAAACGCCGGAAAGCGCGGAGTTCATCTATTTTACCGGCATGGCGGAAGCCGGTACGGAGGCCGAAACCCGGAGCGCCGCGCTTAAGAACGGCGTCAGGGGGGCGGCGGCCTTTTATGGAAATCTTGTTAAAGAAGAGGTTTCGGAATATTCGGTTTGGACTTCAGTCATAGACGAGGATTCCGGGGAAACGGTAACGGACCTTGTTACTCGTGATGAAAAAATGTCGAGTTACGTTGATACGGTGGTTTCCGGGGTAAAAGATGTTTCCTGGTACACCGAATATTACCGCAGCCGCGCGAACCGCGAATTTTTCAAGGTGTGGGTCCTCTGCCGGGTTTCCCGGCAGAAGGCGGAACAGGACATTGCGGATTTTGCGAAAAACATTTCGGAGCCCTATGTACATCTTCTGGTAAAACAACATACCGCCCGTTCCGCCCTGCTGATGTACGGAAACATCCTTGGCGCCCTGGAACAGAACCCCCTGCACCGAGCCGTCGCGTATTATGACGGTCCCGGCGGGCGGGTAAATCTCTACGAATATGCCGGCCTCTGCCTGAATACCCTGGCGGGCGGCATATCCTTCGGCGGCCTGCCGCCGGTTAGCATACAGAAGACCAGGGCCCTGGAAGCAACCGTTACGGTTAATTCGCCGTTTGAAAGCGCCGGCCTTATTGACTGCGCGGTGGGTATCTACGGGCCGGGCGCCGCCGCGCCGCTGGAAACGTATACCCTTGCCGCCGCCGACGCCTTCCCGCTGAACCTGCCGTCTTCGCGCCTGGATACCGGCAGGTATACCGTAAAACTGGAATTGCTGTTAACCGAGATAAGTCCTTTTATACGAAAAAATCCCTCCGCCGTTTTTAGCCTTGAGGTCAGGCCCCTGGCCGTCCCGGCTGCCGTTGTTGTTTCAGGCGACGGCGGCGGCATAGGCGGGGCTGAACAAAACGCCCTTGTCCGGAGCCTGCAACAGGGTATACAGGCCTGCGGCGTCCCGGTGAGCCTCGAAACCGGCGGGGCTGAACAAAACGGCAGCGCTTTTACCGTTACGCTTGACCTCCGCCGGCAGGAACCCGTACCGCCGTTGAAAAGGGCGCTTGTTATCTGCGACGCGGCGCTTGACTTTACACATAACGGCGTAACCCGGGAATCGTCGGCGAAGCGCATTACCGAACTGGACATTCCCGGCGTGGTACGGGAGGCGCGGAAATTTATCGCGGAAAACACGGTGTTTTATCAAAAGGTAATTCAGCACTTGGCGCGGTAAAGTCGTTTATTCCCGCGTATACGGGAGAAGCTCCCGCATATGCGGGAGAGATTCCCGCGTATGCGGGAGATATTCCCGTGTATACGGGAGAAGTTCCCGCGTATGCGGGATAGATTCCCGCGTATGCGGGAGATGTTCCCGCATATGCGGGAGCGGCTTACTGTTTAGCGGGGGCTCCGCCCCTCACCCCGCCGGAGGGATTCAATCCCTCCGGACCTCCCATTAAAAGGGGCATGGGATTCCACCGAACTCACGTTAGTTAAAGGAGATCGTATTATGAACGTTTTGTGTAAGATGAAAGGGCCGCTGTTTGCGCCCTTTGCCGCGGTCCTGCTGTTATGCGCCTGCGGTTCGTCTCCCCCGCCGGTAAAACCGGCGCCCGCCCCGCCGCCCCCGAAGCCCCCGGCTCCGGTAAGCGTGCCGGCGGTTCCGGCGCCTCCCGCGCGGGATATTGACAAGCCCGTCAGGACGGTCCCGGCGGTTAAGCCGGTCTGGCTGGGGGACCCGGACAGCCTGGGTACCGCGGAGGAAACGTTTTTTATGGGGAAATCCCCCCGGAAATACACGGCCGAGGGGGACGCGGAAAGCGCGGCCCGGGAAGACGCCCGTTCCCGGGTTCTGCGGTTTTACGGCGAGCTGCTCCAGGCCGCCGCCTTTGAAAAGCCCATCGCGGGAATCACGGAACTGCTGAACCGGGAAACCGAAATACAGGGTTACGCGCAGGCGGCGGTTCAGGCGGACATACCGGACAACGGCGGCAGCCGCTACATGGAAGTGTACCGCAACGAAAAAGGGCAGGAAGAATACATGGTGTACCTTCTGTACAGCGTTGCCGCGCGGGAAGCCGGGGAAAACGCGGAACGTTTTGCCGGGGGTATTTCCCGCCTGTACTCCGGCAAACTGAAGCCCCAGGAGACCCTGACAGACGCCCTGGTGATGTACGACACGGTTCTTGCCGGCCTGGGGCAAAACCGCCTGCACCGGGCCATAGCGTATCACGAAAACCCCGGCGGCGGAAAAACGGGCCTCTACCGGTACCTGTCCGGGGAGATAGACCGTCTGGTAACCGGGCTTGCCTTTGAACCGCTTCCCGCCGCCGCCGTTCAAAAGACCGACGCGCTGACAAGATCCCTCAGGGTTAGTTCAAAGACAATAGAAAACATCGGTTCCATTAACGCCGCGATCACCATTTATGACGAAAAAAATACCCTGGATTCCTTTCAGGTTCCCGCCGGTCCCGGCAATAGTTTTTCGCTGCAAATCCCGACGCAAAAACTCGCGCCCGGCCGCTACAGCGTCAAGGCGGAATTGCTGCTAAAAGAAGTTTCCAACCAGGCGCTGCAGATAACCAATACCGTTACCGGCGGTTTTGTTTTCGAGGTAACTCCGGTAAACGCGGTACTTGTATTTACCGGCGAGGACCTGACGGGCGATGAAAAAGACGTGCTGGCGGAACGCCTGCGGAAAGCCCTGGAAGCAAACGCCCTTCCGGTGCGGATTGTTCCCGGACACCGGGACGAGCAGAACCGGTACGCGATTCTTGTTACGGTCAACACCGGCATTCTGCCGCCCGTTCCGCCGGTAAATGACAAGGAACTTGCCTTTTGGGATATAAGCCTTGCCTTTTTGAATAACGAAAAGACCGTACAGCAGACGGAAAGAAAGCGCGTCGCCGAGCCAAGAACGGATTTCAGCAGGGTATTCCCCCAGGCGGCGGATCACGTTCAGAACAGCGGCGCCTTTTTTTCGGGCATTAACGCGGCGGTAACACAATAACAGTAACGGCGGGGACGGCCGCTTTTTTATGGAGGTAAACAATGAAAAACAGGGAAAAAACACGGGTACGGACGTTTCCGCTGGCGGTAGTTTTGCTGGCGGTATTTCTGGCGGCCGGCATTCCGGCCGGAGCGCCGCTTGAGGCACAGGCGAAGCCCCGCCTCGCGATTCTGCCCTTCACCGGCGGTACGGGCGGGGACGGGGAAACCATCGGAATGCTCCTGAGTTATGAGCCTGACATAGCAAGCGCCTTTACGATTGTGCCGAGAACGAAAGCCATTGACGACAGTATTATGACGGAACAGGTATTTCAGCGTTCAGGCTTAACCGACACCGATACTATTTCGGAATTCGGAATACGGCTTGGCGCGGATTTTGTGGTAGCCGGGCATATACAAAAATTCGGCAATCATAACCTGGTATTGATAAATATCATCAATGTTGAAACCTTTCAGCAGATAAGCGGCGACTACCGGGAATACGCGAGTATTGAAGATATAAAAAACCTGCTGCCGGATATGGCAAAGAAAATGGTAAGCGCCATACGGCTTGATACGGTAAACCTGCCCGGTCTCGCGGTGCTGCCTTTTGCCATACCCAGCGAGGTAAACGTACAGGACGCGGAGGTGCTTGCCCAGCTATTGGCGACGGAGATTGCGAACAGCGGCAAATACGCCGTACTTCCGAGAACCCAGACCATTCAGACCGCTATGGAGGTACAGAAAATAGAACGCGGCGGCATGACCGACCCCGACAGTATCAAAGCCATAGGAAACGCGACCAACGCGCGGTATGTTCTTTCCGGCAATGTACGGAGCCTGGGCAGCAGAAATATGTTTATGGTTTCCATATTAAACATAGAAAGGGCCACCCAGGAGCGGGGGAATCAGATTGAATACAAAGACATCACCGACGGCCTGCGCTTAATGGCGGAATTATCTTTCCTGCTTACCGGGGTACGGCAGGGAGAAACCGCCAATTTCCAGGAACGTTTTGTCAAAATAGAAGGGGGAACCTTTAACATGGGAAGCCCGCCGGGCGAATCGGGCAGAAACACAAACGAAACCCGGCACAGCGTAACGGTGAACGGCTTTTACCTGGGAAAAAACGAGGTTGCCCAGCGGGAATACGAAGAAGTAATGGGAATAAATCCAAGCGCTTTTAAACACCCCGCGCTGCCGGTAGAACAGGTAAGCTGGTATGACGCCGTTGAATACTGCAACAAACGGAGCGGACTGGAGGGCCTGGTTCCCGCGTATACCATCTATAAGTCCCGCCCGGATCCCGGCAATACCAACAGCGGCGATACGGTGGCGTGGCTGGTGTTGTGGAACCGGGACGCCAACGGCTACCGGCTGCCCACCGAGGCGGAATGGGAGTATGCCTGCCGCGCGGGGACGACTACGTCCTTTAACACCGGGACTGCCATCACCACGGCAGCGGCCAATTACAACGGGAACCCCGCCCTGGACGATAACCCGACGGCCGCCTATGTGGCAAAAACCCTTCCGGCGGGAACATTCGCGGCAAACAAATGGGGCTTATTCGACATGCACGGAAACGTCTGGGAGTGGTGCTGGGATCGCTATGAGGATTATGACGCCGAAGCACGGGACAACCCTTCCGGGGCGGCGTCGGGCATGTACCGGGTAATCCGGGGCGGGGGCTGGTACGGTTTTCCGCAGAACCTGCGTTCCGCCTCCCGGACCGGCTTTACCCCCTCGGTGCGGGGCTGCTACCTTGGTTTCCGGGTGGCCCGCTCCGGCCTGTAAAAGCGGTAAACACGACCGGGAAGGTACATGAAAAGCAATCCCGGGTTTGACGCCGCGTATATTCGGGTGTAGACTGAATCATCTTATCTCTAATACATGGAGGCGTAATATGAAAATCGGTCTATCCCTTTCAGGCGGCGGAATCCGGGCCACCATCTTTCATTTGGGAATCTGCAAGTACCTTGCGGAAAAAGGTTTGCTGAGCAGCGTTACCCATATATCCTCGGTTTCAGGGGCAAGCCTGTGCGGCGCCCTGATATTCGCGAAAAGCGGGAACAAATGGCCCTCGGACGCCAGGTTTTTGAAGGATGTCCTGCCGGCAATCAGGCAGACCATACTCAAAAACAACATTCAAACCGCCGCGCTGCTCCGGCTCCCCTTCTCCCCCGCTTATTGGGGGAACAGAGCCGCCCTTATCGCCAAAGTCATGCAGGAAAAGTGGGGGGTCGCCGGGACCATGCGGGATTTGCCCGAAGCGCCGCTGTGGGACATAAACTGCACCACCTTTGAAACCGGAAAGGACTTCAGGATAAGCAGGCAAAAAATGGGGGACTATATCCTGGGATATGTGAAAAACCCGGACCTGCCCATCGCGAGCGCCGCCGCAGCCTCTGCCGGATTTCCCATACTCATAGGGCCGTTGAAACTCGACGCCAAAAAATACACCTGGACGGAAACCCGGCCCGACGCCCCCAGGGAAGACACCTATTACCTTTGGGACGGGGGCGTCTACGACAACCTGGGATTGGAGGCCCTTTACAAACCCGATACCGGCCTGACCCGGGACATCGACTTCCTGGTTCTGGGCAACGCCTCATGTCCAAGCGGGTACCTGCACCGGAACGGATTCTCCTCCGCGAAAAACCTGAAACGCCTGCTTGATATATCCATGGACCAGGTATCCGCCCTCCGGAGCCGGGACATCGGCGCCAACGTGCTGAAACAAAACAAGGGCCTATACGTGAACATCGGCAATTCGGCGGAAAAGATAGCCGGCGACGCCAAAGTTGACGAGAAAACAAAGCGGTGGCTGATAAGCGCCTGTATGCCG
>JAIRZS010000353.1 GCA_031267115.1 Treponema sp. | reverse complement strand
TCGTCCCCCGGGAAGTCCCCTATGGGCAGGGTTTTATCTTCGTCCACCGCGTTAGTCTTCCGGTCCAATACCTCCGGGGCCCCGGCGAGTATTTCTATCCGGGCGGCCTTTTGCAGGTGATGGTTCCAGGCGGTTTGCCGTATGTTCCCCGAGGAGTCCAGGACCAGCACGTCGATAGGGGGGAAGTCTTCCCCTCCGGCGGTCACAGGCCACTGGGCCTTTTCTTCCTGGTAAAAGCCGATTTCCGAATAGTTGCTTCCCCCGTATTCGCCGGCGCCGTACCGCAAAACCTCCCCTTTTTCCTCAAAAATCCGCCGGCTGCTCTCGGCGCCGTCGTTGGGGGTAACGTTAAACGGGACGGACGTCGAAGGCACGTAGCCCATCAGGTAATACTCGGCGCTGCCGCCGGAGTACTGGGCGGCGACGAGCGCCTGTTCCCCGATTTTGGGGTACCGGTATAGTCCCGAATACACGCCCCCCAGGGGCATGATCAGGGTAACCTCATGGGCTTTCAAGCCCATGTTCGGCTCCTCTACGGCCCAGAATCGGTAGGGGTCTCTTACGAACTGCTGCTCTTCGGACGGCTCCGCGTCTTTGGGCGGCTTCACGGCTTTATACACATAGGCGCAGGTTCCGTCCAGGAAGTTGACGTCCTCAACTTTCAGCTTCTCCCCTTCCTCCAGATCCGGGAGTATATGGGTCCGGCCCTGGGAATCGGTAACGGTCATTTTGATCAGGTTCATACACCCCTCCTTTGGGTAGCGTCGCGTACGATACGCTCATAAACCGTCATCGGCATCGGGGTCCTCCCCTTCTACCTTGAGCTTCCCCCAAACGTCAGTCTTCGGGAAACGCCCCTGAAAACGCTTGTTCCTGTTCCGGGCAGAAGCGCTTTTCCGCGCCGCTCCCCCAATCCACGCACTCCCCGCGGACCTCGGCCCGTTCTTCGCCGGCCCCTTCCCTGCTCACCGCCAGAAACGAGGGCCACCGCGTCCTGTGGCGCAGGGTGATCCTGGTAACCAGGGCGGTAATAAGCTCCCGGTCCTTCATGCCGTAAAAATGCCGCAGTTCCAGGATAAGCCCCGGACGGAGGGCCAGGTTGGCCGCCGCCGCAGTCCACCGGGACTTGGCCGCCGCCGCCGCCCTTCGCCGGGCTTCCAGAATCAAGCGGAGGTCCCCGTCAATTTCCGCGGGCGGGGTCTGCTGTTCGTAGCCGTGGAAAAGGCGGCTGCCGACGCAGTGCCGCGCCCCCCTTCCGGTCCTGCCCCACTTCCACTGATCCGAGCCGTAATTGGCCTGGGGATAGGTAGTATTGAGCACAAAACCGTCCACGCCGACGGCATGGGTCATGGTCCAGTCGTCCATCTTCCAGAGGTTTCCGTCTTCCTCGGCGCTTAAAAAGTCAAAGTCCACGGTTCGGGGCTCTTCCCGCTTATCGGAATAGACGACGTCCGAAAGAGGGAAGCTGAAGCCGTCGGAAAAGTAGAGGTCCGATACGCCCAGGGCCTTGCCCGGGGTTTTCGGATGCCTAAAGACAAAGGAAATGCCGTACAGTCCGGCGATATAGCGTAAGAAATTGAGGTCCGACGTCTCCGCTTGATCAAAGAGCAGCTTCCTGCCGTATGGGGCGCGGGAAATATAGCGCTGCTCCAGCCGGGCTTGCAGGCCGTACTTGTCCAAAATGGCCGCAAAGATCTCCGGAGGGTTCATCCGGTAGTAAGGCGCGGTTAAACTGGTGTATTTGAGCCGGGCAAGCTCCGGTTCGATGACGAAGGCATAACTGTAGCAGTCCTTTGCCCTGCCGTTGCTGAACACCCCGCTATTTCTGGCCTCCGTCACGATCCCGTGGAGATACCGGGTCCGGGTGGTTTTCGCGTCCCCCAGTTTCTGGGTTATGGCAAGGGAAATCCCCTTGTCCAGGAGGCCGGACAGCTCCTCCATACCGTGCTTCTTTTCGGACAGCACGGTCAGTTCCCCCCGGTACAGCCGGGAAAACCCCTCCTCCAGAACCAGGTCCCAGGGGTAGAGGTCCTCATAGCCGCCCCCGGCAAGGCGCAGGGTCAGGGTGTTTTGGTTTTCCGCCATGTCGCGTCCCTATACAATCACGTTGACGTTGGGGCAGAGCAGCACAGCGGTGGACACCGGAAAGCCCAGGCTGCTGACCCCCATAACGAGGCTCCCCAGGTTTGCCGTGGGCCGGCCCTTGGCGAGCTTGTTTACCGCGGTGGTCACGGTGATGACCCCGGCTATACACAGGGCGCCCGATACGGCGTCCCCCATACAGGCTACGGGCAAGCCTTTCACCATGGTGGTAAGGGCCCCGGGGCCAATGATCACGTCCCCGGTGGCGGTTAAATTGGCGATAGTCGCGGTTGGCGTAGGCATTTTTTTCTCATTCCTCCTGGTTCTCAAAACTATAGGTAAACTGCTCGTCCTGAGCGTCGATAAGGGCCCGCCGCAGGGTATGTCCTTCCATGATGTTCCGTAAAAATTCCGCGCTGATCTCCGGCAGTATGCTGTTGTTGATCACCGCGTCGATAAGCCGGGCGCCGCTGGCCGCGTTGTCGCAACGGCGGATGATCTCGTCCTTCACCGCGTCGGTGACGGCCAGTTCCGCCCGGTAGTTTTCGGTTACCCGCTTTTTGATCTTCCCCAGCTTGAGGTCGATGATCCCATAGAGTGCCCGTTTTCCCAAGGGATAGTAGGGCACGATCTGGAGCCGCCCCAAAAGGGCAGCGGGGAAGACTCGCATCATCTCAGACCGGACGGCTGCTTCCAGGATTGACGTGTCCGGCAGCTTGTCCTCGTCCACGCAGAGGTCAGCGATCACCCCGTCCCCCACGTTGGTAGTCAGGATGATGACGGTGTTGCGGAAATTGATGAGCCGCCCCGCGCCGTCTTCCATCTGGCCCTTGTCAAAGACCTGGAAGAAGATCTCGTGCACGTCCGGGTGGGCCTTTTCCACCTCGTCCAAAAGGACCACGCTGTAGGGCTTCCGACGGACCGCTTCGGTGAGGACCCCGCCTTCGCCGTACCCCACGTATCCCGGAGGCGCCCCCTTGAGGGTGGAAACCGTATGGGCCTCCTGGAATTCGCTCATGTTGATGGTGATGATGTTCTCTTCGCTGCCGTAGATCTGTTCCGCCAGGGCCAGGGCGGTTTCAGTCTTTCCCGTGCCCGAAGGCCCCGCCAGCATGATCACAGCGATGGGCTTGTTGGGGTCCGCCAGGGATGCCCGGGCGGTGGTTACCCGTTTGGCAATTACCGAAAGGCCGTGGTCCTGGCCGATAGCCCGGCTTTGCAGTTCCTTGTCCAGGCTGAGGATGGACTGGATCTCGTCCTTCACCATCCGCCCCAGGGGTATGCCGGTCCATTCGGAGATAACCGAAGAAACCGCCTGAGTGTCCACCAGAGGGAACACCAGGGGTTCTTCCCCCTGGACCTCCGCCAGTTCCTTCCGCTTGGCCTCAAGTTCCGCCTTGCGATCTTCCTGTTCCGCTCCTTCTTTCGCGGCTTCCCGGAGCCGGATAATATCCGCCACCAGGGCCTTTTCTGTTTCCAGCCGCTTTTCCAGGGCCGCCTTTTTCTCCTGTTCCCCGGCGATCCCTTCCTTAATGTCCGCGAGTTTCTCCCGGTGATCAAAGCCCTCGGCGTCTTCCCGCGAGAGGATATCCAGTTCCAGTTCCAATGCCTCTATCCTGCGGCGGCAGTATTCCAGTTCCGCGGGTTCCGCGTTCTGACTCAAGGCCACCTTGGCGCAGGCAGTGTCCAGGATGCTCACCGACTTGTCCGGAAGCTGCCGGGCGGGGATGTAGCGCCGGGACAGTTTTACCGCCGCCCCCAACGCCTCGTCCAGAATGGACACTTTGTGGTGGGCCTCCAG
>JAIRZS010000305.1 GCA_031267115.1 Treponema sp. | reverse complement strand
GGAAACCTATCCTTCTGCCCAGTTCAAAGGCGGTTGTGTTTAAAATCAGAGTAGTATCCTGGTTTTTTGCCAGCAAGACCCAGCTTCTTGCCTTTTCATACCCGAAAAGGGATGTTTTTTCGCGAAATCTAATGCGGTATGGTTTTTTATTCGCCTTCCAGGTACTGTTCCCGCGGCCCCTTATCTCGACAAAAAGATCAGATTCCCCATTTCACTGTAAAGTGGAAGAAGAAGGGAAAGTAAGGAAGAAAAGACGCATCGCTTTCATATTGCGCTTAGTGAACTTATTCGACTTTTTCGGCTTTGCGGTTATTTCCTTACGCTTTTTTCAGGAAACGCGCCACGAACATGGGGCCTATGCCGTTTTCCCTGTCGGGCAGGATAAGGCGGCCGGTCGCGGTTTCCTCGCCCTCGGTAAAACCGGGCCAGTCAAGCGCGGCGGAATCGCCGTATTTTTTTAGAAGCCGGGAAGCCACGCCGTCGTTTTCCTCGCGGCTTATGGCGCAGGTGGCGTAAACCAGGGAGCCGCCGGGGGCAAGCAGGAGGAACGCTGCCGAGAGAAGCGCCCACTGCCGCCCGGCCAGGAAGCGGGGGCGGGCCGGGGTCCACTGCTTCAGCGCGTTTTCGCTTTTAATTACATGGGCCTCGCTTGAACAGGGCGCGTCGAGGAGGACGGCGGCGAAACGGCAATGCTCGCTTTTTTTGCCCGCCAGGGCGGCGGCGTCAAAGCCCGAGACCGTGACTCTGGCGCGGAGTCCGCCGTCCAGATGATCGTCCAGGGTCTTTAGAAGCCGCCGCCGCCGGCTGTTTGAAATTTCGTTGGCGAGGAGCCTTGCCCCGTTCCCCATACACGAGGCGATAACCAGCGTTTTGCCGCCCGGAGCGGCGCAGGCGTCCAGTATTTCCCCTTCTTCGGGGAGGCGCAGGGAGGCGGCCGCCAGGATAGAAGCCCTGTCCAGAAAATAGGGGCGCTTGAGCGCGCAGGCATAGGGGACAGCCGCAACGCCTTCCATGAGAGACCCGCGCAGCACGGGCCAGCGGTCCCCGTATATGGCTTGGTAATAATCTTCAAAGGATTTGTTTTTTATCAGGCTTTTTTTCTTTTCGCGACCGGGGCTTTTTTTGGCTGCGACAGGGCAAGGGCTTTCATTTTTTTTATGGTTTCCTCGGAAAGGACATGCTCCATCTTGCATGCGTCCTGTTCGGCGATATCCGGGCTGACCCCCAGTACATTCCGGAGAAAGGCGGTAAGAAAATCATGCCGCCCCCGGATCTCTGCCGCCGCTTCTTTTCCCCGCTCGGTAAGGGTAACGCTGCGGTACCGTTCGTGTTCCAGAAGGCCCTGCTCCTCAAGCGTTTTAAGGGCGGTAAGCACCGACGGCTTGGACACGCCGAGCCGCGAGGCAATATCCGTTACCCGGACCTCCCCGTCGTCAGAGAGAAAACCAACCATTTCAAGATAATCTTCAAGTGACTGAGTCATTGTTCAAATTTGGGCGATTTTTGCGGATTTGTCAAGTAAAATGTACCGCGAATGTCGGCAAACAAAATTACCTCTGTAAAAACTGCGGTCGCCAGCTTATCAGCGGCCATGAAATAACCTACCGGGGATACCTTCCGGGGATAGTCAGCCTGGTCAGAATCATGCTCGTCAGGGGAATTGGCATACGGGATATCAGCGCCGTACTGAGAATCAGCATCACCAAGGTCCTTAAAGCACTCAAATCGGCTCACTACAGCATAAAACCCAAGTTTTCCCACTATGACTGTCTTGAGACAGACGGGTTTTGGACATATGTGGGGAAAAAGAAGAACAAAGCATGGCTAATATACGCGTACCACCGGGGGTGCGGGAAAATCGCGGCGTATGTGTGGGGGAAACGGGACATAAAGACGGCGCAGAAGCTGAGAAAACGGCTGAAACGGCTGGGGATAAGCTATGACAGGATAGCAACGGATAATTTGGGAAAGCTTTCTGCCGGTGTTCGGGGAGGGGAAGCACGAAGTCGGGAAGGAGCATACGGTGGGGATAGAGGGGAACAACTGCCGGCTGAGGTATAGGATAAGGCGGGCCTTTCGCAGGACCTGTTGTTTCTCAAAGAGATTGTTCAACCACTGGAAAGCGTTTGATATGGCGTTTTTTTACATCAATTACGGCTTCGTTTAAAGCCTATCATACTTTTTGGATCACCTCCAAATTTTTAACCACTAACTACACGAACTCCACGAACAGCATATCGTTACTCTGGTTTTCCGTCTTCTTCCTGCTTCGACCAAAAGAAAAAAGTCCGCGAATTACGCGAATGAACACTAATAATCGGAATAATTCGTGAAAATTAGCGTTCATTCGCGGACCCTGATATTCCGTCGAACTCACGTTATGCATCCTTCTTTTACTTTTTCGACTTCGCGGTTAAAATTCTTCATTTTTCATGTACGCATATAGCGCCTGACGCCTGCGGCATGGATGCCGCTGTTTCCATTGCTATCCGCCAATGGCGGATAGATGGAGTTTGCCGCAGGCAAACTTCGATTCCAAAATCCGGCATGGATGCCGGATTTTGGAACGCGCAAGGGATAGAAGCGGTATCCTTTTTTGCCGGAGGCAAAAAAGATACAAGCGGATAGCCCGGTCCCCGGCAGAGCCGGGGATGCGCCCGGAATCCGGATTGAAATATGAAACTCTGGCGGGAAATAGGGTTCCGTGCTATACTTGCGCGCTATGGACAGGAAGACGCTGAAAAAACTTATCGACACCGCGGCGGGGAGGGTACCGGCTGATCTGGTTATTAAAAACGGCAAAATAGCCGATGTTTACTCGGCCTCCGTTGTCGAGGCGGATGTTGCCGTTTGCGGGCGGTTCTTCGCGGGGATAGGCTCTTACCAGGGGAAGGAAGTTGTGGACGCCCGGGGCGCTTATGTCATTCCCGGCCTGATCGAGGGCCACATCCACATTGAATCCTCTTTTCTCAGCCCCGAAGAACTGGGAAGGCTTCTGGTCCCCTGCGGGACTACTACGATAATCGCGGACCCGCACGAGATTGTGAATGTCGCGGGAATTGCCGGACTCAGCTATATGCTTGAAGCCTCGGAGGGAAGCGCCCTGGACATAAAGCTCATGATCCCTTCCTGCGTGCCCGCGACGCCCTATGAAAACTGCGGCGCTGTTATTGACGCCAGGGCGATGAAGGGGCCGCTTAAGGACAAGAGGATACTGGGGCTTGGGGAATTTATGAACTACGCCGGAGTTATCGCCGCCGATAAGGACGCGGTGGACAAACTGCTCCTGGCCAGGCGGCGGGGCAGAATCGTCGACGGCC
>JAIRZS010000266.1 GCA_031267115.1 Treponema sp. | reverse complement strand
CTTTCGCAAATTATGCACTGGATCAAGACCCATTCGGCCAAACGCTGGAACCATATACATGGTTCCACGGACCATCTATGGGGAAGAAGGTATTTCGCCCGTATCATTAAAGATCTGCGGGACTATTTTTTCGTGATGGAGTATATTGACCAAAATCCTATCAAAGCCGGATTGATACAGTCCCTGGGGGAATGGAAAGCCTCCGGCGCGTATTATATCCGGCATAACTTTTCCGGCATGGTTGACTATACCGATCAGACCCGCCTGCCCTATATCAGCCAGTTACCGGCTCCAGGCTCCAAAGGTGCCATCAGACCCAGTAAACGCAAAGGTGCTCGGCACCAAATTTCTGGATAATTTTTTATCGAGAAAAACGGTGCCTGGCACCTTTTTTCCCTTCTCAACTTCTTTTACTTATTCGACTTTTTCGACTTCGCGGTAAAAACTCCAGAGGCCGTGTATTCCCGCAAAGGTGCCATCAGACCCTTGCGGGTCTGGCACCAAATTTCTGGATAAATTTTTATCCAAAAAAACGGTGCCTGGCACTATTTTTCCCTTCAACTTCTTTTACTTATTCGACTTTTTCGACTTTGCGGTAAAAAATTAGCCGCAGGGGCACGCGGCATGGGGCGCGGTACAAGCGCCCCGTCAAGGGGCGTTACCCAGCAAATACCGTACATGCCCGGCGCTCAAAAAAGGCTGCTGTACACCATAAAGGCGCGAAGGCTTTAGCCTGAGCAGCGCGCCGCGGACGCCGCTGTTTCCATTGCTATCCGCCGGCGGCGGATAGATGGAGTTTTGCGAAGCAAAACTCCGAGGCTAAAAATCGCCACGGAGGGCGATTTTTAGCCCGCGCAAGGGATTGGAGGGGCGCGTAAGACCCGGAGGGTCTAGAGCGTTCTTTGCGCCGCCAGGCGCAAAGAATGGAGCGAAGCGGAACCCCGGAAAGCCCGGTCCGGGCGCCGTAGGCGCACGGATGCGCCCAAATGACCATTGCCGGGGGCAGTTTTTTGCATTACAATTTTTTGTGGTAACCATGCGCGCCGTCATAAAACCCCGCAGCTTTTCCGGGACCGTCCGCGTCCCGGCGTCCAAATCCCACACAATACGCCGCCTCCTTGTCGCGGCCCTGGCCGAGGGGGTCTCGGAAATCTGGTACCCGCTGGATTCGCTTGACGGGCGGTCCTGCGCCGGGGTCTGCCGCGCCCTGGGCGCCGGGATCGAAGAACGCCGGGCCGCCGGGACGGGCTGCCCCAACCCGCCGGACGAAGCGGGGGAGGCTCTGGTCCGCTGGACTGTGCGCGGGACAGGCGGCCGCCTTGCCGCGCCCGGAACGCCCCTTGATGTGGGCAATTCCGGCACTACCCTGTTCCTGGCCCTGGCGCTGGCGGCGCTGGGAAACTCGCCGGTTACTTTTACCGGGGATGAGCAGATTAAGAGGCGGAGCGCCGGGCCCCTGCTTGAGGCGCTGGGGAAATTCGGCGCTGCTGCTGAGTCCGCGGAAAACGGCTGCGTCCCTATTACGGTCAGAGGGCCCTGGCGGGGCGGCCGGGCAAGCGTCGCCTGCCCGACCAGCCAGTACCTTTCGGCCCTGCTCCTTGCCGCGCCCCTTGCCCCGGCCGGGATTGTGACTGAAATCGACGTGCCCCTGCTCAACGAAAAGCCCTATATCGAGCTAACCCTGTCGTACCTGGACGCCCAGAAAGCCAGGTATGAAAGGGCCGGTGATTTTTCATACTTCCGGATCTTCGGCGGCGCTTCCTACAGGCCCTTTAGCGGGAATGTAAGCGGCGACTTTTCCTCGGCGGCGTTTCCGGCGGCCGCGTCGATCATCAGCGGGGGAGGGGGCCTTACCCTGCTTGGCCTTGACCCGGACGACTGCCAGGGGGACAGGGCTTTTTTTGCCATGCTCGAAAAGATGGGCTGTAAAGCCAGCTGGCGTAAAAATGACGGAAAAGACGCTGCGGGCGGCGGGTGGGCGCTGTCCCTTTCCGGCCGGCTTCCGCTAAGGGGCGGGACCTTTGACCTGAACGCTACCCCGGACCTGCTCCCGGTGATGGCCGTCCTGGGCGCTTTTGCCGAAGGGGAGACGGCCCTGGTAAACGCCGCCCACGCCCGCATCAAGGAAACCGACCGTATCGCTGTTATGGCCGGGGAGCTTTCGAAGCTTGGCGTTGATGTATTGGAAAAGCCGGACGGGCTTGTGGTGAGGGGCAGGGGAGGCTGCCGGGGAAGGCGGCCCGGGACAGGCTTGCTGCGCCTCGACGGCCACGGCGATCACCGGGTGGTGATGGCCCTGGCGGCGGCGGCCCTGGGAGCGGCGGGACCGGTAGAGATAAGCGGCGCCGAAAGCGCGGCGGTGACCTATCCGCTTTTTCTGGAACAGATAGGCGCGGAAATGAAACAACAATAATATGGCAACTATTCAGTCTGCACCTGCCAATTGCCAATAAAGAGCGTTAAATGCGTATTGTAATTGTTGGAGCCGGTACTGTGGGAACCCAGCTTGCCCGGCATTTGATTCAGGAAAAACACGATGTTTCCCTTATAGAGGCAAACCCTGAACGGGCGCGCCACGCGTCGAACCACATGGACTGCCTGGTGCTTCAGGACAAGGGCAACAGCATCTACGCGCTGGAAGAGGCGGGTATTGCCAGGGCCGACGCCCTGGTCTGCGTAACCGAATCGGACGAGCTGAACATGATTATATGCGGGCTGGCCGAATCCCGGTATCCCGATCTGATCAAGATAGCGCGGGTGCGGAACGACGACTATGTCCGGCTCAACCGTCCTGAGGAGGATTCTTCCCAGGAACCCCGTGTTTTGGGGATAAACTGTTTTATTCATCCCGATGTAGAGGCGTCCCGGAAGGTACTCAGCGCCGTTGAACACGGCGTCCTTGGCGATATTATCAGTTTCGCGGGGACAAACTACGAGCTTGGCGCGGTGGATATCGCGGAGGCTTCCCTGTTTGACGGGCTTGTTCTGACCAAGTACCGGGCCGCGGTTCCAGGGGAAAGCCTGGTTACCCTGGTCGAGCGGGGCCACGGAAGCGGTGCGGAAGTTATACTGCCCGCCGGTTCTACCGTGCTTGGAAAAGGGGACCGGGTTTTTATCCTTGCCAGGGAAGGGGAGCTGGATCGTATCTTCCGCCTTGCGGGCCATGCCGAAAAACCCCTGCGCAGGATCGGCATTGTGGGGGGCGGCCGGCTGGGCTGCCTTATCGCGGAGGGGCTTCTGGAAAAAACCGATCCCTCGGAATCCCGGGGGATGGCGCCGAAACACCGCGGCTTTTTTTCCCTTTTCAGGGGTTTTATCTCGAAGCGGAACTACCGGGTGGTTATCATCGATCAGGATTACAATCTCTGCAAGGAGCTTGCGGCCCGGTTTCCGGAAGCCCTGATACTGAACGAGGATCTGTCCGATGAAAAATTTATTTCCGAAGAACGGATAGACGGCCTTGATCTTGTTATTACTACTACCGCGCAGCAGGAATTTAATATTATTAACGCCGTGTACCTTAAAAGCAGGGGGGTTGGGCGGACCATTGCCCTGGTATCCAGCCCGGGCTACGCGGCGGTTGCCCGCAAGCTCGGCGTGGATGTGGTGATCCCCATGAACATGGTGGTAGTGGATTCAATACTTTCCCATCTGATGGGAGATTCCATAATCGCGGTACACCGGCTCGGGGACGGCTCTATCAATATACTGGAACTGGATACCGGGGAGGACGCGCCTGTGGCCGGCAAGGCCCTTAAAGATTCCAGGCTCCCCGCGGACAGCCTGGTGATGCTGGTAAACCGGGAGGGCAGCGCCTTTATCCCCAAAGGGGACGATGTGATCAATTCCGGGGATCATACCATCCTGATTACCAGGAAGGGAAACGAGGCTGAGATCAGCCGGCTCTTTAACGCGGCCCCATGATACGCCTTCCCCATCTGCGGCCCGTCATTTTCCTTCTCGGCGTCACGGCCCTGGCCATGATCTTCCCGCTTGTTTACGCGCTGGCGCTCGGGGACCTGATCACGGCCCGCGCTTTCTGCCTGCCCCTGGGCGCGGCGCTGCTCGCGGCCCTGCCCGCCGCCTTTATCACCCGGAAACGGCCTGTGCGTTTTGGTTACAAGGACGGCTTCCTGCTTGTGTTCCTCGCCTGGGTGCTTTGCTGTCTTTTGGGGGCTTTTCCCTATTACCTTTCCGGGCGCGGCATCAGTTTTTGTGACGCGGTTTTTGAAAGTTCCTGCGGTTTTACCACTACCGGGGCTACCGCTATCGGCGATATTGAGGCCCTGCCGCGGCCGCTTTTGCTCTGGCGCAGCCTTACCCACTGGTTCGGCGGTATAGGTATTGTGGTTCTGACCGTGGCGTTCCTTCCCCTGTTCGGCGTGGGCGCTTTCCAGCTTGTCAAGGCGGAGCTTACCGGCCCGGAAAAGGAGAGGGTAACTCCCAAGATTACCCATACTGCCAAGATACTTTGGTTTTTTTACCTGGGCCTGACCGCGGCTCTGTTCCTGTTTTACATAATCGGCGGCATGGGCTGGTTCGACGCCCTGTGCCACGCCCTGCCCGTGATAGCCACCGGCGGCATAAGCACAAAGAACGCCGGCATCTCCTTTTACAATTCCGCTTTTATCGACGGCGTTTCGACAGTGTTCATGCTGCTCGCGGCTCTCAATTTCAATCTCTACTACCGGCTCTCCCGCCTCAAATTCCGGGAAGTGTATAAAAACAGCGAAGGCCGCGCGTACTTTTTGATATTCATAATAGCGGCAGTTCTTATAAGCGCCGCGCTGGTTCCCCATTACGGCTCGGCAGGCCGGGCGCTGCGTTACGGCTCTTACCAGGCGGCTTCGGTTCTTTCCACAAGCGGGAGCGTTATTGCCGATTACGAGGCATGGCCGGTTTTGGCGCAGGCCGTGCTGTTCGCCCTCATGTTTGTAGGCGGCTGTTCCGGCTCTACCGCCGGGGGCATTAAGGTGATACGCCATGTCGTGCTTTGGAAGCAGCTTGGGAATGAGTTTATGGGCATACTCTACCCCCAGGGAATCTTCGGCGTCCGGCTCAACAGGAAGGTGGGCCGGAAGGACGTAGTCTATGGGGCGGCGGGTTTTGTGTGCATTTATGTGGTCACTGTATTCATCACAGCCCTGGTAAGCGCCGCGCTGGGGGTTGATGCCTTTTCCAGTTTCTGTACGGCCCTGGCGATGACCGGCAATATCGGCATAGGATTCGGCGCGGCCGGGCCGGCCTCCGGTTACGGCGCGTTCCCCGCCGCGTTAAAGTATTTTTACTCTTTTATCATGATCGCCGGCCGCCTGGAACTGTGGACCGTTTTGATCCTGTTCGTTCCGGAATTCTGGAGAAAATGATGACAGCGATAGTGGATTGACTGGACTAAAACCAGTGATATGAGGAATTACAGAAAGTTAAAGAAGAAATAACCACGAAGTCGAAAAAGTCGAAAAAGAATATAGGGAAGTGCCGATTTTCTATTTCTTTGACTTTTCGACTTTGCGGTAAAATTCCAAAGCGTGTTTTGAGGAGGGAAATTCCATGACGGACATACTGCGCGGCGGCCTGGCAAGGCTCTGCGAAGGCGACAGGGACATTGCCGCCCTGATCGCCCCCCGCCTGGAGACGGTAGTATCGCTGCTCGAAAAATATATCGCGGAAATTGAACTGTTCAACGGCGCGTACGGCCTCGTGTCCGCCGGAAGCCGGGAGGAGCTTGTCACGCGGCACATACTGGATTCGCTTGCGCCCCTGGGGATCATCGCCCGGACGCTTGCCGGCATAGAGGCCCCCGCAATCGCGGACGCGGGTTCCGGGGCCGGGCTCCCGGGCATACCGCTCGCGGTCTGCCTTGCCCCCGCGCGCGCCGCCCTGACCCTGATAGACCGTATGGGCCGCCGCGCGGGATTCCTCCGCAATACCCTGGCGATTCTGGGATTGCCCGGCCTTGGCGCGGAGGAACGGGAAATCGAGAAGGCCGAAGGCGGCCGCTTTGACCTGGTTGTCTTCCGCGCCTTCCGGCCCCTTGACCCGCCCATGTACCGCGCCCTAAGCCGGCTCCTGCGGGCAGGCGGTGAATCTTCCGGGCGGGCGCTGGCCGCCTGGAAGGGCCGCATGGACAGCATTGCCGGGGAAATGCGGTCTTTGGAGGCGGCCCTCAAAGCCGGGGGCGGCCCCCTTTCCTGGGAACCGCTGCCCTGCCCGGTCCCCTTCCTCAACGAGGAGCGGCACCTGCTGCTCATACGGCCCGGCATTTAGCGGTTGGAATTTTGCCTGCGGAATTTCGGGAAATTTAACCACCGGGCTTTAGCCCGAAACCTCACGAACAGCATAGCGTGGCTTGGGTCTTTCTCCATCGAACGCAAGTTAAGAAAAAAAGCATTTTCGCCTTCTTTTTTCTACTTCTTTGACTTTTTCGACTTTGCGGTAAAATGAGCTTGTTCCAAAACCCGGTTGGTTTTGGACAAGCTCTTGGAAAAACCGGTCAAAAGCCCGGTTTTTCCATTAAATCCAGGGAAGCTGTTCCAAAATCTGACATTTTGGAACAGCCTCAAATACCAAAGCATATTTTTTAGCCTAATCGATCCGCTGGTCCCGCTACACATCCTCGAAGCGTATCCCTTCCCCGGCAGGGATGAACTGCCGGGCCGTCCTTCCGGTTATCCGCTCCGCCCATGAAGGGGGGAGGCCGGGCCGCAGGATCTTCTCCGTTCTAAGCGCGCCGAACATATCCGCGCGGATAAGCTCCCCCTGGGCGATATCCCGCAGCGCGTGAAGCGAGCGCCTGGTCCTTTCGTAGTTCGCCCGCTCGGAGGGGGCGAGCCTTTTCACGCCGTCGCCGAGAACCGCTTCCACCAAAGCCGCGCCGCGCTCGCGGGCAAGGCAGGCGACAAGCGCGGCGCTTTCCATGCCCGCCGCCCTTTTAACGGCCCGGACCATGCGCCTGAAGTCGCCGGGGGGCAGGGCTATAGGGTCGTCCAGGCCGCCGTCTTTCCGGGAAAGGCAGAAGTGCTTCTCAATAACAGCGCCGCCCATCGCGACCGCGAGGGACGGCACCAGTTCCGGGTCAAGGCTGTGATCGCTTACCCCGGCGCTTGTCCCGAATATTGCGCGGAGGCTTTTCAGGACCCGCAGGTTGTAGTCCGTTTCCGGGGCAGGGTAGGCGGTGACGCAGTGGAGCAGGCAGACCGGTATGCCGCGCAGTATTTCAAGCGCCTCCTCAATATCGCCGAGCCGGGAAACCCCTGACGAGAGCAGCGTTGGTTTGTTGTAACCGGCTATCCGCGCAAGCAGGGCGGTGTAGTTAAGTTCCGGGGAGGCTATCTTGAAAAGCGCGGGATCAAGGGCCGCAAGCTCCGCCGCGCTTCTTTCCCCAAAGGGAGTGCAGAGAAAGAGCAGCCCCCGCTTTTCGGCATGTTCCTTTGCGTCTGCGAAGAATTGGGGCGGGGCTTCCAGTTTTTTAAAGGAATCGTAGAGCTGTGTCATGCCGCCCGGAAGCTCCACCTGCCCTGTATTCGGGTGGAGTATTTCATCGGCGTAGACCATCTGGAATTTGACGCAGCCGGCCCCCGCCTCGGCCGCGGCATCCACCAGCTCCCGGGCCTTCCCGGCGTCCGCCCCGTGCGAGGTCCCAATCTCCGCGATAATCAGCGGGTTTTCCGCGCTGTAGATTTTGCCTCCGGCGCTGAATGTTTTTTCCATAGTCTTACTATTATAACCGGTATAGCGCGTTTTTCCCAGCAATTCTCTGTTTTACTGACCAGTGAAAGGACACCGGAAAATTGCAGCGAGGGGTGGCCTCGGCATAAATGCCGGGGGAAAAGCGCCCTCCGTAAGGAGGGACTTTTACCCCCGGACAGGACCCCTGAAAAATTCTTGCGGTGTCCTGTTGCTTTTTCCCGGAACATGAAAATAAACGCCGGCGCCCTGTTTTTCCCGTATCCCATAGACAAAAAACGGTTTTTTTGTATAATAAACCGGTAAAATTTTTCTTTGGAGGAAGTATTTGGCTACACTGGACTATCTTGTCACGAATGCGCGTATCATCGATCCTGAGAGCGGCCGGGATTTTAAGGGCGGCCTTGGAATCTCCGGCGGAAAAATCGCGGATATCTATCCCCCCGGCGTTACGGCAAAGCAAAACGCGGCGAAGGTACTTGACGCGGAAGGCGGGCTGCTGGTCCCCGGCTTTATCGATGTTCACGCGCACAGCGATAACGACATTCCTTGCGCGGAAAAACTTTTGGCCATGGGCGTAACCACTGTTTTAAGCGGGAACTGCGGCATGGGCCCTGTTGATTTTGAAACTTTTTTTGGCGAATTTGAATCGTCCGGTTATCCTGTCAACCAGGCGGAACTGGCGGGCCTTACTACGCTCAGGGAAAAAGCCGGGCAGGAGGACGTTTACCGGGGCGCGTCAAAAGATCAGGCCGGGAAGATGAAGGATTTTGTGGCGGAAGACTTTTCAATGGGCGCCTGGGGAATTTCATTCGGAATAGAATATACCCCGGGCGCGTCCATGGAAGAACTGGAAGAAATGGCGTCATCCGCCTCCCGCGCCGACAGGCTTGTTGCCGCCCATATAGGGTCCCGCTATCCCGGCGACACCGATTCTCTTGCGGACTTTCTCGAGCTGGGGGTAAAATTCGGCGTCCGGCTCATCATCTCCCATTTGGTGTATATGTTTGTCGGGGATTCCCTCAAAAGGGCAATGGAGATTATAGACAGCTACCGGGCTAAAGGCGTTGATGTTTGGGCGGACAGCGGGATGTATACCGCCTATGCCACCGGCGCGGGCAGCCCGGTGTTTGGCGAAAAATATATTATAGGCGACAGGAATTTCCGTTTCGACAGGTTCCGCGCCGCTACCGGGAAATATGCGGGGCAGTTCCTTGATGTTGAAAAGTACCTTGAAATACGCCGCGATTTTCCCGAAGATAGCCTGATTTACGATCCCGGCCGGCCGGAAGATGTTTTTACCGCCTATTCCCTTAAAGATATGATGGTATCCACCGATTGCATCGGGAATCCCCCCGGGCAGGGGCACCCGCAGGGCGCGGCGACGTACCCCCTGTTTTTCCGGGTAATGGTTAAGGAAAGAAAGCAGCTTTCGCTTGGAGAGGCCCTGCGGCGCTGCACCCTGATCCCCGCGCAGGCTATGGGCTGCGCCGGCAAGGGCCGTGTCGCGCCGGGCGCCGACGCGGACCTGGTTGTCCTGGACTGGGACCGCCTGCGCGAACGCGCGGACTTCCCCGGTTCGGGAAACCCCGACACGCCGCCCGAGGGCGTGAGGCATGTTTTTGTCAACGGAGTCCTTTCCATTGAAAACGAAAAACGCGTCCCCGGGGTTTTTGCCGGCAAGTGCCTCAAGAGGCTGTAGCAAAGAAGTCCGGTTTCAGGCTTTTACCGCGTTCCAGTCAAGGCCGAATTTTTGCAGGTATTTTTTCAGGCGGTCCGTGTCATTCTGCTTTCCCGTTTTTTTACCCCTGGATACGGCGTAGAGCCTCCTGCCCGCTTCAGCAATACTCGTACATTCGCCGCAGATCCCAAGGACGCCCTCAAGCTGTATGCGGTCAAAATCATCCAGGCCGGAAAGCAGTTCCTTGAATTTTGACGGTTCCCCGCGCGGCGCCGCATTTGCCTGCATGCCCCAGGAAGCCCGCAGGCGCTCGATCTCCGCGCTTACGTCGGCGGCGTTGATGCGGGCGCCCATAGCCAGGGTACACATCCGTTCTATGGAGCCGTTAAGATCGCGGAAGTTGGCTTTCCAAAGGGCTTCGGGAGACTGGGCAAAGACAAGGTACTGGTCCAGCGCCTCTTTATTAAAGGTACAGTGTATGCCGGTTTCCTTTTCCCGGATGCCGAGTTCGTATTCGATGTTGGGAAGTATGTCCTCCGGGCGGTCTTTCAGCGGGGGCAGGGAAAAGGTCCAGAGATTGATCCGGGCCAGAAGATCGTCCCTGAAACGCCCTTCCCGTACAGCCTCAAGCAGGTCCCTGTTGGTACCGCAGATAATCTGGAAACTGCTGGCGGTTTCCCTGTCGGAGCCGTAGGGGAAGAATTTCTTCTCCTCAATGGCCCGCAGCAAGAGCGTCTGCTCGTCAAGGCCCAGTTCCCCAATCTCGTCCAAGAAAACAAGGCCCTTGTCGGCCTGGGCCAGAAAGCCCTTCCGGTCGGAAACAGCCCCGGTATAGGCGCCCTTGACATGGCCGAAAAGGGCCGACATAGCGGCGTCCCCGCGCAGAGTCCCGCAGTTAAGCTCCACGTATTTTCCTGACAAATTGGCCCGCTGTTTCTTGAGCGCGTAAATCTGCCGGGCAAGGCGGGACTTCCCCGTACCCGTAGCGCCGGTAAGCAGAATAGGCCTGGGGCTGTTAATAGCCACCTGCTCGATCCGTTCAATAAGCGAGTTGAACCGCCCGTGCTTCGTATCAATGCCGGATTTCAGAAAGGCAATATCCTTGTCCGTTTCCCTGCGGAAACGGTTCGCTATCCTGTCGTACCTGGATATATCCAGATCCACCACATAGTAGCTCCCCGCTTCTTTCGCCCGCGCCGGCCCGTCCCTTGACGGAAGCGCCTGCAGCAGCTTGCCGGGGAAATGCCTGGTTTCCGAGAGGAGGAAAATGCATATCTGGGCCACATGGGTGCCGGTGCTGATATGGAAAAGGTATTCGTTCGCATCAGGATCGAAGCGGACGGATTTGCAGAGGACAAAGAGCTTTTCGTAAACCTCCTGGAAATCCCAGGGATTGGCAAATTCCAGAATATGGGTCACGATCTTTGTCGCGGGCGATATTCTGGCAATATCCTCCAGCACGGTCCGGGCCGTAGCGTCAAAATGGGTGTCGTAAATCAGGTGGAATTCGTTTATCCTGAAATCCCGGTGCCGGAAAAGCGATACCGTGGGCCGCCACTTTTTCCAGCGCCCCGTCCCGGCCCCCCTGTCCACATTGGTCCCCAAAAAGCTGAACACGATCCTTTCCATTATAATATCATATAGCATAGTTATAAAAACATATAGCCCCGCCCTGAATCAGGGCAAACGTATAGCAATTAGCATCGTCTTGTTTTTCATATTCTGGGCGCATCCGCGCGCCAACCTGCCCGCAGGGCAGGACGGCGCCCGGACCGGGCTTTACGCTTGTATCTTTTTTGCCTCCGGCAAAAAAGGATACCGCTTCAATCCCTTGCGCGTTCCGCAGCTTTAAAAATATGGAAAATATTTTCGGCATTTATTGAATATGGCACAAATTTTGCTTATATAATAAGGGGAGCCTCCGGAAACCTGCCGGATGGTGAATTAGTGTCTGTCCACAAAGTCGGTTACTTTGTGGACAGACCTTGCATTTTCTCGCCTAAAGGCTGCGAAAATGCGGTTTTCAAGGAGGTCTGTCCATAATGTGTCTACATTATGGACAGACTCTAATTAGGCCAAAAAAAACGCTTTGGAAATTTACCGCAAAGTCGAATAAGTCAAAAGAAGCAGAAGAAAGAAGGCTAAATGCTTTTTTAGCCTAATCATCCCTGGGGTTTGCCGCGTTTTGCGCGTAAAATGGCCAAATAATTTATAAAAGGAATTGATACATCATTATATGACAGACCAGAAAATTTATATTAGAGGAGGCTTTTCCAAAACCGCGTTTTCAGAGGCCGGCCTTTGAAGGCGGCGGGGTTTTCCATGGTTCAGGGTATTTTGTGGCTTGCGAGACAGCCGGCCGGGTTGCCGGGCAAGCCCAATGCCCTGAGATTTCAGTTGCGGTAGGAATATTAGGCGGGTATATGGATTGCTTAACAACCGGGAATGAATTGTGGAATTCCTGTGAAACAGGAAAAACGGAAACTCTTCTTGACTTTACAAAGGAAGAGCTTGAACCCAGGTACTTTACGACGCTTGAGCATATCGAAAAGATCATAGAATATGCCGAGGCAATCGGGATCAACAGCGTCCTCTTGCAGAAGGCCCAGCCGCGCATCAATATAGTGGCGGACCGGCTCGCCATTACCCCCATGCAGACGGTGCTGTTTTCCCTGCTGTTCGGCAGCTACAACAACAAATCCATGGATCACGACGATCTGGCAAAACTGTTAAGGTGTACGCCGATAAAACTGCTGCACTACATGAACGACCTGGAAGAGCTGCAAAAGAAAAAACTTGTCGAAGTAAAACTGGGCAGGGAAAATTCCGTTTTCAGGATACCTATGGAAGTGGTGAATACCCTGAGGAAAAAAGACGAATTTGTCCGCGAGGCCCGGAAGGACATCAGCATCGACGAATTTTTCGGCGTGCTGGAGGAACTTTTTGATCAGCTCGAGGACGACGAGATAAGCTGCGAGACGCTCCGGAAGGAAGTTCTGGAACTGGTTGAAAACAACGCGCAGCTCCTCTTCTGCCGGAAAATAATGAGCTTTAATTTCTCCTCCGAAGCGGCTGTTATCCTGCTCTGTTTTTGCCATCTCTATGTGAACAACCAGGACGACAATATCGGTTTCCATGACATTGAATTCCTCTACGACAAGAAGTCGCGGGCCAGGATGGCGTACCGCGAATTCCGGGACGGGGATCATATACTTGTCGACGCGAAATTTGTCGAGAACACCGAGGACGACGGGTTTGTAAACAGGGAATCTTTCAGGCTTACGGACAAAGCGAAAAAGGAACTGCTCGTCGAGCTGAACCTGAAGGAATTCAAGGCAAGGGGCAGCAAAGGCCTTACGCTCTGGGATTCGATCCCTCAAAAGAAACTCTTTTACAACAAAGAGGAGGCGGGCCGTATTGCCGAGCTGGGTTCGCTTTTGCAGGAGGAAAATTTCGGGAAAATCCGGAAAAGGCTTGAGGATCACAGCATGAGGCGGGGTTTTGCCTGCCTTTTTTCCGGCGGGCCGGGTACGGGGAAAACGGAAACCGTCTACCAGATTGCCAGGGAAACGCAGAGAAACATCATGGCGGTGGACATTTCCTCGATAAAGGGGATGTACGTGGGGGAGACGGAGAAGCATATGAAAGCTGTTTTCGACAACTACAGGAATTCCGTTTCCGCGTCCGGCAGGGCCCCGATTCTCTTCTTCAACGAGGCCGACGCGGTAATCGGCAAGCGGATTGAATTTACCGGCTCAAGCCGCGCCGTGGACCGCATGGAAAACACCATGCAGAATATCATACTTCAGGAAATGGAAAACCTCGACGGGATTCTGATCGCGACCACTAATCTGACAAAGAACATGGACGGCGCGTTTGACCGGCGCTTCCTCTACAAGATAGAATTTGAAAAACCCAATCCCGCCGCCCGCGCTTCTATCTGGTTTTCCATGCTGCCGGAACTTCCGCGCGCGGACACGGAAACGCTGGCTTCGCGTTTTGATTTGTCAGGCGGCCAGATAGAAAATGTAGTGCGCAGGTTTACGGTGGACGCGGTTCTCACCGGGATTGAGCCGTCCCTTGAAACCCTGCTCCCGCTTTGCAGGGACGAGGCGCGCGGCAAAGAAAGCCGCGCGATAGGCTTTAGCCCGGCATAAGCGGCTCCGGCTTCCCGGCTCTATTCTACCAGCACGCAGCCAACATAGGTCATGGTGTTGGGACCGTAGTAGTAGGGAAGCCCGTTGGCCTTGCACACATCGCTTACCACCATCCCCATAGCTTCCATGGAGGCAAGCATCTTGCCGGGAAAGCGGCAGGGGGAATCCGGGTAGCTGCATTTCTCGCAGCGTTTGCAGGCCCCCGCCCCCAGGAGCATGGCTTCCGGGAAAAGCTCGCGGAGTTTGTCGCCGAAGTCTTCCAGGTGCCGGCGGTGGTTCTGGGAGATTTCCATCATCGACTCCCCGTCCAGGGCGTCTTCCAGAGCCCCTGTGGTCTGGAGAATCAGGCCCCGTTTGTACTTTTTCAAACGCGCCTCGCATTCTTCCAGAGTGCCGCAGCCCGGAGGGCACGACCACCTTGTCCCGTAAGCCCCGCATTTGTTTTCAGCGCAGGCGTCGCGCACCTCTGTCCGTACCTGGACGGTGGAAACGTCCAGCGGCCCTGTCTGGGAAAAACCGCACTCCCGGGCCAGTTCTTTTACCGTGTCGATAGTATCAGCCATGTGTCCCTCTCTGCGCCGCAGCGGCCGGCCAGGCGTCCGGCGAAAAAAATTAACCGCGGCGGCAGCAAAACCGCGTTGCCGCAGCGGCCTTTTTTAAATTAGAACAAAACTCTTCTTTACTTAAAAAAAACTGCTAGGCGGCGGCCAGCTGCTTGGCGACTACCGCCGCGCTTGCCGCGTCGGGGGCATAAGCGTCGGCGCCGATCTGGTTGGCGTAATCCTGGGTGATGGGCGCGCCGCCTACAATAACCTTGAACCCCCCGCCAAGCCCCGAAGCCTTTATCGCCGCTACCGTGTCTTTCATGGCGGGCATTGTAGTGGTCAGAAGGGCGGATACCGCGACAACCTTGGTGTCCGGGTTTGCCTTGAGGGTTTCGATAAATTTGTCAACGGGCACGTCCACCCCCAGATCGATAACTTCAAAACCCGCGCTTTCGATCATCATGCCGACCAGGTTTTTGCCAATGTCGTGAAGGTCGCCGGACACAGTCCCGATTATGCACTTGCCCGCGGCGGTAGCGGCGCCGGCGGCCAGTTTCGGCTTGAGGACCTCTACGCCCTTCTTCATGGCCCGGGCCGCGACCAGCATTTCGGGGACAAAAATCTCGGCTTTTTTGAATTTCTCGCCTACATTGCCCATGGTGGCGATCATGGCTTCGTTCAGAATCCTGAGGGGATCAACCCCTTCGGCCAGAGCCTCCTCTACAAGGCCCGCGATGATTTTTGATTTTCCGCCTTCTATCGCCTCGGCAATTTCTTCTAGCTTACCCATACCAAATTCTCCTTGACAAACATTAAATCAATAAACACAAAAAACTTTTGTGTATTAACGCCTTGAATTTTAAGGGCGCGGCGATTCAATAAAACCGGAATATCCCGGTTTACGAATTAGCTCGCCCTGGGTTTGGCGTCGCCGCCGAATATGCCCTCGCGGAACGCGCTGATATACTCCATGCAGAAATCGTCCTGTCCCAGCAGGGCTTCCGCCGCGTAAATAAGGCCCATCATGTCCTTGTTCAGCGGGTCCAGGATGGCGCTGTCCATACCGGCCGCCATGGAAAGAATGATAAACCCCTGGTTGACGTATTTGCGGGCCGGAAGGTTGAATGAGATGTTGCTGGCCCCGCCGGTAATATGGATCGAGGGGTATTGCTTCTTGATGGTCCTCATGGCCCCGGTAATTGACTCTATGCCGTCTTCAGAAGTGCAGAGCATCTGGACCAGCGGGTCGATGTGGAGCCGCTTGGGCTCGATTTTGTATTCCTTTGCCTTCGCCATGATGCGTTCGAATACCTGGAGCCGCTTTTCTATTGTTTTGGAAATTTCCGTGTCGTCGCAGAGCAGGGCGACGCATTCCCACTTGGTGTCGGCGATAACCGGGAAAACCTGCTCGATCTTGTCGCCTTCCATGGAGACCGAATTGATAAGCCCCGGCCTCTTGCAGAATTTAACCGCCTCCGCGCAGGTCTTGGCGTTGGGGCTGTCTATGGCGACAGGGGTGTCGGTTACGCCCTGGACCAGATCGATAAGCCAGTGCAGGGTTTCAAGCTCCTGGGCCGGATCGACGGAGGCGCAGACATCGATAAAAGTGGCCCCCGCGGCGGACTGCTTTTCCGCCAAATTCTTGATATGGTCCTCGTTTTTTTCGGCGATTGCCTTGGACATAGAGGGGATTGAGCCGTTGATCTTTTCCCCGATTATAATCATTATTAACCTCCTTAAGGATGCAAAACCGCATTTGTTTTTCCATTGTAGACTTCGCATCGATCGTCTGTAAATGTACAAATTAAATGAAAAATATAACTTTTTTCCTACATTTTGTAGTAAAAATACAAATATCCGTATGATTCGTCAACGGGATCTCTTTCCCGGCCCCGGCATGAGGCAGAATAGACGAAGAAAATCGATTTTATGCCGCTTATTTGCGGAACATATTGGCGGGAGAAGCCCCTGTACGGAACGCGCAAGGGATTGCAGCGGTATCCTTTTTTGCCTTTGGCAAAAAAGATACAAGCGTAAAGCCCGGTCCGCGGGCCGTCCTGCCCTATGGGCAGGACGGCCCGCGGATGCGCCCAAAACCAAAACCGCCTGCCCGGGAATTTGACAGGCCCGGGAGGCCGCCTTATGATATAGGATAGGGTAACCGAGATAAATGGAGAGATTTTTTAAACATCCCTGGCTTATTGTCTTTTTTATCAGCCTTATAACGGTTTTTTTTGCGTTCCAGCTCCCCCGGGCGGAACTGGACAACAATAATCTGCGTTTTGTGCCCGCCGGCGATCCCGCCCTTTTGGTTTCTAACCGGATCAACGATACTTTCGGCAGCACTTTCTTTGTGCTTGTCGGCCTTGAGAGAAAATACGGCACTGTGTTTGACGGCCCCTTTTTGAACAGAATCAAGGACTATGTTGCCAGGGTTGAGGAATTTGATATTGCCGGGAGCATAACCTCGATTATTAATACCGATTACATTACCGCCAGGGAAGACGCCATTGTGGCGGAAAAGCTTGTCCCCGGCGATTTTAGCGGGACGG
>JAIRZS010000001.1 GCA_031267115.1 Treponema sp. | reverse complement strand
CAGAAAGTCAATGAAGTAATAGCGACTGCGGAGGGCATAGCGATGGCGAGCGAAGTATTGATAAGGATAAGCAAAGACGAGGCGGAGCGGGCGCGGCTGATGAGCGAGTGGAAGTACGTAGTAGACACCCAGAGCAAGGTGGTCCAGGCAAAACGGGAGGGCCGGCAGGAGGAACGGCGGGCAATCGCCCAAAACCTCAAGCAACTCGGCATACCGGTTGAGCAAATAGCCCAGGGAACCGGGCTTTCCATCGAAGACATAGCAAAACTGTGAGTAAACGCAAAGGTGCCAGGCACTTTTTTACAAATTTCTGTACTTTTCACCGCAAAGTAAAAGAAGTCGAATAAGTTGAAGAAGTTTTTTATTCTTTACTTCTTTTACTTTTTCGACTTTGCGGTAAACTTTCCGGAGTTTTCGACTTAGCGGTGAATATTGAGGGGGGTGTTGCTCAGGGGGTAGCCCGGTCAGCCGTTCTTTCTGTATATTTTACTTATGTATTATTTAAAAAAGATAAGATCTGCCGCTCGCGGGAAACCGCGCGGAATCCCGGTTGTTTTGGTATCCTGCCTTTTCCTGTGTTTTCCCGCCCTGTCGCTGGAGGCCCAGTATTTTAAGCCCTTTACGGCGCTCAAGACAATAAAAACCGCCCATTTTGACATCATCTACCCCGAAGAATCCGCGCGGACTGCCGAAACCCTGGCGGGTTTCGCCGACGCCATGTACGACCGGGTTACCGGCCTTTTAAACATCCACTATCCCGCCCGGATCCCGGTAGCAATTACCCCCCATACCGATCAGTTTAACGGCCTAACCGCCACCATGCCCTATGTCAGCATTATCCTGTTTGACACGATAATGGAGCCGGCATGGACCAGTTTTGCCAACAGCCTGGAAAGCCTCTTCTTCCACGAACTGACCCACGCTATTTCCCTCAGTACCAGGGGCAAATTTTTCAACACGCTCCACAGTATCTTTGGCGGGTGGGTGTATCCCGCGGCCCTGAACGCCCCGCTCTTTATGGTAGAGGGGGTAACGGTCAGCTTTGAAAGCCTGGACGGATCGGGCAGGGCGAACGATCCGCTTGTCCGGGAAACATTGATCCAGGCGGCTTACGAAAATAAATTCCTTACCCCGTTCCAGGCCTCCGGAATTTACGATCTGCCGCCCCAGGGCAGCGCCTATTACTATTACGGCGGCCTCTTTTCCGCCTGGCTCCAGGAAAAGTACGGCATGGAACAGTACGCCCGCCTCTGGGAGGCAATGGGCCGGGGCTTGCGTCTTTCTTTCCGCTTTTACCGGACCGGGCTATACGCCCTTTTCGAAAACGTCTATGGCCGGCCTTTCCTGGATGCCTGGGATGAATTTAAAGAATCCTTCAGGCTGGACAGTATCGAAGAAAACAGCAACGGCATTGTCTATAATGGCAGCGGGCCGTTTTACCGTGAGAAAATTTTAATAAGCGATCTTGCGTCCGGCGGCGGAAAGATCTTCTTTGTGGACGAGACCGCGAGAAGGGTAATGTCTTACGATCCTGAAACCGGCAAAACCAGGACGGTGCGGGCCGCCGATTCCAATGTTTACCACATTGACGCCTCCGGGGACGGGGAGACCCTGCTCCTGTCTTCCTACCGCCATAGCGGCAGCCTGGCCCGCGCCGCCGCCGCCGAATACAGCGCCCGTTCGGGCCTGGGGACCGGGCGCGCCTGGCCCGGGCTTTACGGGGCCAGGTACTTCCGGGACGGGGTGCTGGGTATCAGGTCCGACCTGCATAACGGGGATATCGTGTACCGGCGGGAACCGGGCAGGCGCGGGCAGGAAGGGGAAGAAATGCTGCTGCGGGGCGGCAGCGAACTGGTGTATATTAACCCCGTCGCGGTCAACGATACCTGGATCGCCTTTATTGCTGCCAGACAGGGCAAGCGGGAACTCTGCGTTTACAACTACGACACCAAAGCAGTATTTACCCTGAGATCCGAACTCCCCGACGATGAGGAACGGTGGAAATATATCCGTAACCTCGGGGTGTCCGAAGGCCGCATTCTCTTTGCGTTCAACCACGACCGGGGCATGTATAAGCTTGGAAGCGTAACCCTGCCGCCGGACAAGACGCCGGAAGCGGTTTTTTCCGGGCAGGATTTTTCCGGCGGGGTATTCCTGCCGGTAATGGCGGGCGGGGAGATTTACTACCGGGGCGCGTTTGCCACCTGGGACGCCCTGATGCGTTTCAGCGAAAAGCCCGGTTCCCCGAGCGAGGTACGCGCCGCCCTTTCGCTTGTACCCTGGAGCGGGCCGGAGTATCCGGCGGCGGCGGGTACGGCAGATACGGCAGATACGGCAGATACGGCAGATATGGCAGATATGGCGGGCGCGCCTTCCGGCGGCGGGGACGCTGCCGTCGGCCTTGCCGTCGGCCCTGCTGTCAGCCCTGCTGTCGGCCTTGCCGGGGCGGAAAACCCCGCGGTGGAAATCCCTTTAACCCCGAAAAACTACCACGCTATAAAATACCTTAACCCCTTTAAATTCTGGCTGCCCTTTCCCCTTATCCGGATAAACGAGGCCGCTTCGGAAAATAAAAAGGAGACCCTCCTAGACATATTCAGCCTTGACGGCGTCGGCATATTCAGCTACATGGTTGATCCGGCGCAGATGAACCAGATTACCATGACCGCCGCCTTTGACGCCCGTTCCCTCATGGGCCTGTTCGACATAAAGTGGACCAACAGCTATTTCGGCCTGCCTTTGGCCTTTACCTTTAAAGACGACATAAGCAGGCCGGATAACCCCAGGACGGCGGCGCAGAGGCGCACGGATTTCGGCCTTTCCACCCAGCTGACCAACAGCATCGGGAACGGGCCGGCAAACTTCTCCGTGCAGCCCGGTTTCGGGGTAAGCTTCAGCGCTCCCGACCGGGGGGCCGGCCATTCCCCCTACACCTGGGAATATGACGATCCCCATTATATTTTTTCGCTGGGCCTGGGCTTGTCGTCGCTTACCCTTTTCCCCTGGGAACTTTTCGGCTCCGGCCTTGATCTGGCCGTACTCGGGCGCTATGCCATACCGGACGAAACACGTTCAAATTACCGGTTCGAGGGCGTTTTCCAGGCCGCGTTTGAGCCGTTCCTGCCCCTGCGCTTCCGCCTGTACGGAATCCGCGACGAAACCGGGATGAACCTGGCCGGCCTCTCCGGGCTGTACGCCGACTCCCCGGCAGGCGATCTCGTTCCGGCAGAATACAACAGTATCGCCCGTTCGCTCAAATGGCTTGCCGGCGGGGAAGCGGAAGCAAAACTTTTTTCCCTTGAGATACAGCGGAATCTGTCGCACGTTTATTTCAACCGGTTTTTCAGCACCCTCGCGTACCGGGGCGGCTTTTACGACGGCAAAGACCTGGAAAGCCCCGCGCCGGGCCAGCTCCTCTGGGACAACTACCGGCTCACCCAGTCCCTGGTACTGCGCCTGGGCCTCACCTTCTCCGCCGCAATCGTCCCGGCCTTTCCGGCAAAATTTACCTTTTCCGCAAAGGGAATACTCAAAATATCAAACATGTTTGACGGCGACCCCGCCAACGACTTCTCATTCGGTATTTTCTTTGACGTGTTAAGTTAGCCGGAATACGCTTTTGGGCGCATCCTGCCGCGCCGGGCCTCCGGCCCTCCGCGCCAGGACCGGGCTTTCCGCTTGTATCTTTT
>JAIRZS010000368.1 GCA_031267115.1 Treponema sp. | reverse complement strand
GCCGCCGTTTGGTAACAGGCCCCCCAAAAAAAGGCCTTATGGCGCGGCGGGCGGGTGCGGAATTGGCTTATAATTGAAACAGGGGCCTTGACTAGGCATGAAAACTGCCTATAGACTCCTACGATAAAAGATGGACGACAGTATTACCATCGTGCTGGACAGCCGGGACCTGCTTTCCGGGGTGTGCGGCGCCAATGACGGCAATCTCAAAGCGCTGGAAGGCCATCTGGGCGGGCGTATAGCCGCGCGGGGTAACGAGATACGTTTCCAGGGCGGGGACGAGGCTGCCTCAATGCGTTTCAGGCTGGTGATGGACAGCCTTGTCGCCGCGGTGAGGGAGGGGGAGCTTCCCTCGCCCGAATATGTCCGGGCTTTGGCGGGTATACGGGAAGGCGGGCGGGACGGGGAAGAATCCGCGGGGGACCCGATGAAGGAGGCCCTGGTGCATATCCCCCATGGCTTCAGGACTGTGTTCCCCCGGAGCCGGAACCAGGCCGATTATATCAAGGGCATGCGTTCCCATGATATCAGCTTCTGTGTCGGGCCGGCGGGGACCGGCAAGACCTACCTTGCGATCGCGGAAGCCCTGAGCCTTGTGCTTTCCAAGGCTATGCGGAAACTGGTGCTTACCCGGCCCGTGGTGGAAGCGGGCGAAAGCCTGGGATTCCTGCCGGGGGACCTTGCCCAGAAGATCAACCCCTACCTCCGGCCCCTTTACGACGCTATGGAAGCGCTTGTCCCCTACGAGATGATACGCCGTATGGAAGAGGACCGGGTTATAGAAATTGCGCCCCTTGCCTATATGCGGGGCCGCAGCCTTAACGACTGCATGATCATCCTTGACGAGGCGCAGAATACTACCAAAGAGCAGATGAAGATGTTCCTTACCCGCATCGGGGAGCGGGCCAGGGCCGTGATTACCGGCGACGTAACCCAGATCGATCTTCCCCGGCGCGTCGATTCCGGGCTGATCCACGCCCTTGCTATCCTGAAAGGCGTCGAGGGCATCCACTTTGCCTATCTCCATACAGCCGATGTGGTCCGCCACCCCCTTATCAAGAAGATTATCCAGGCCTACGACGCGGCCTCGGAACAGGGGCGGGGCGGGGAAGGGTCAAATGAAAAAAATTGATTTCAAGATACGCGATGTTTATTTCGCGTCCCTCCTGCCCAAAAAACTCCGCCGCGCCCCGGCGCTGGTGTCCCTGGCCGCTTACTGCCTCTCCCTGGGCCTGATTATAGGCGGCCAGGGCTATCTTTCTTTTTCCGTAACGGGAAACGGGGAATTCGAAGCCGGCCGGGTGGCGGAACGGGATGTTGTGGCGGATCAGGCGGTGTCGTATATTGACGAGGCGGCTACGCGGGAAAAGATCGATTCCCTGGAAAAACAGGTGCCCGCGGTTTTCAGCTATTCCGCGGAGGCGACCAGGGGCGTCCTCAGTTCCTACGAGCGCCTGCTCGTCCTGGTGGAAGATCTGTTCCCCGCCGCGGATTCCGCCGAAACTTTCAGCAGGGTCATCGGGGAACAGTTTCCCGGCGCTTTTTCCCGGGAGACCCTGGCCTCTCTTTACGAGGACCCCGACAGGGAGCGGTTCCCGGCCAACGGCCTCCAGACCCTGCGGCATATCCTGGAAGAGGGGGTATTCTCCCTGCCCGAAACCGGGCTTGAGGCCTTTAACCCGCAGGTGGCCGAACTCAGGCGCAATGACGGCCCCCGCGCCGAGCGGGAAAAGGTCGACTATGGCCGCGTTATCACCCTGGACAAGGCCGGGGAGGCCGTCGATCGCTATATCGCCAGATCGGGCTTTCAGCCGGGTTTTGCCCGGATAGGGCGCGCGCTGCTTGATCCCTTTATCACCGAGAATGTGTTTTTTTCCAGGGAAGAGACGGAACAGATTGCCGCGGAACTGCGGGAGAGGGCGGAGCCTGTTACGGGCTATATCGAGCGGGGGGAGATTGTAGTCCGCAAGGGTTTTATTGTTACGGAAGAGGATATGGCGGCGCTTGACGCCCTCAATGCCCAGGCAAGGAGCCGGGATCCCCGGCTGCTCCTTGGCCGCATCCTTATTTTTACCCTTATTTACGGTTTTTTTGTCTTCCTCCTTGGCCGCCAGATTATCGGGCGGCTCCTTAAGCCTTCGGAAGTTTACCTGCTCTGTGTTTTGGCTGTTGTCTATACCGGCGCATCGGTGTTCTTCAAAAGCCTTAATATAACGGACAGGTACCCTGTCGCCCTTTTCCTTCCTACTTCCCTGGTGATCATGCTTCCGGCTATCCTGATAGATATCCGCGCCTCCCTGGCCGCGGCCATAATCCTGCCCCTGGCCGCCTTTCTTTCCGGGGCTTTTGACAGTTCCTCCTACATCCTGGCCCTGGCTTCTTCGATAGCCGCGGTCTACGCGGTGCGGGGGGCGGAGCGGCGCATGGACCTTTTCAAGGCGGGGCTTGTAGTCGCCGCGATCCAGTGCGCCGCGGCGACGGCCATACTCCTTATCCAGCGCCAGCCCCTTATCAGTTATCCGCCCGTCCTTTTCTGGACCGCTTTTAACGGCCTTGCCTCCGGGATGATGGTCCTGGGCTTCCTCCCTATACTGGAACACGCCCTGAATTCCGTAACCGCGTTCCGGCTTATCGAGCTTTCGGACCTCAACGCCCCCATCCTCAAGCGGCTGTTCAGCGCGGCCCCGGGGACCTACAGCCATTCCCTTATGGTGGCTACACTGGCGGAAAACGCCTGCCAGGAAATCGGGGCCAACCCCCTGCTGGCACGGGTAGGCGCCTACTACCACGACATAGGCAAGATGGAAAACCCCAGCTACTTTGTGGAAAACCAGACCGATTACAACAAGCACAACGATATTAACAACCCCCGCCTTTCCGCCACGGTTATCCGCAGCCATGTCAAGCTGGGCGTGGAAAAGGCCCGTTCCCTGGGGCTTCCCAAGGAAGTGGTCGATATTATAGCGGAACACCACGGCAATTCCGTGATAAGCTGGTTCTACAACGAGGCCCTGAAGCGGGAGGCCCAGGTGGATGTCGAAGATTTCAGCTATCCCGGCAGCCCCCCCCGTTCCAGGGAATCCGCGGTGGTCATGCTGGCCGATACTACCGAAGCCGCCTGCAGGACCCTGAAGAAACCCACCGCGAGCCGGCTTGAGAAATTTATCCAGGAGCTTATTATGGCCAAGTTCGAGCACGGCCAGCTTTCCGCGTCGGAACTGACCTTTATCGATCTGGAAACCATCAAAAATTCCTTTGTCCGGGTTTTGGCGAGCCACTACCACGCCCGCATCGAATACCCGAAAAAAGAACCCCCGCAGAGTGTCCCTTCCCGGGAAAACGCGCCGAAAAACCCCGGGGGCAGGGAATGAACCGCGCCGAGGTCCGCGCCGAGGAGGTCCCCTTACCCCCCTGGGCCGCTTCCCTGTCGGAATACTCGCTCAAAGCGCTGGGCGTTCTGGGCAGGGACGGCTGGGACCTCTCGATCCTCCTCTGTAACGACGCGTATATCAGGAAACTCAACGCCCAATACCGGGGCAGGGACGAGGCTACCGACGTGCTTTCCTTTAGCCTGGGGGAAACCTGCCCGGACAGGGAGGGGGGGGAGCGCTACCTTCCCGGCGATATTGTAATTTCCCTGGAAACCCTTGAGGAAAATTCACGATTTTTTGAAGTTTCGTTTGATGAAGAGTTGCGCCGTGTTATAATTCATGGCATGCTACACTTAAGCGGCATGGATCATGAGACAAACGGCGAAAGCGAACCCATGCTGCTTTTGCAGGAAGAAATTTTGAAGAAAACGGAGGGACAGGTTTTACCGCCTAATTCCTGCCGGGCCCCTGTGCCGGCCCGGGCGGGCGGCGGGATCTTATGAGCGCGGGCGATTTTATGAAGTCCTTTTTTAAAAAAGGCGATATGAGCAAGAAGCTGGAGTCTCTGGAATCGGGTCAGAAGGAAATGATCCGCGGCGTCCTTGAATTGCCGGATACCACGGTCAAGGAGATCATGGTGCCCCGTATCGACGCGGTATTCCTGCCCGTTGACGTGCCCAGGGACGAACTTCTTTCCACAATCGTGGAAAGCGGCCATTCCCGCTTTCCGGTCTACGAGGATACTATCGACAATGTAATCGGCATCCTCTATGTCAAAGACCTTTTAAGCAGCTTTGTTAAAAACGAGATGCCGGATATACGGGGTATTCTGCGCAAGCCTTTCTTTGTCCCCCATTCCAAGCATATTGACGAGCTCCTTACGGAACTGCGCCGCCGCCGCGTCCATATTGCCGTGGCGGTGGACGAATACGGCGGGGTGTCCGGGATCATCTGTATGGAAGACATTATCGAAGAGATAATCGGGGACATCCAGGACGAATTCGACAATGAGCGGGAAGACATACTCAAACTGGAGGAGGATTCCTGGCTCTGCGACGCCCGGATGAATCTGGAAGACCTTGCGGAGGAAATAGGCGCGGAACTGCCGGCGGAGGATTTCGATACTCTGGGCGGTTTTGTGTTTGATCTTCTGGGGAAAATCCCGGTACAGTACGAAAAGGCCGTATATGGAAATATTGATTTTATTGTCCAGGATATGGAAGGGCATAAAATCAATACGGTTAAAGTTGTAAAACGGGAAAACCCCTCGTGAAAATTTTTCCGTTTCTCCTTGTTTTTCTTTGCGCGGCCCCTGTCTTTCCCCAGAGGGGCGCCAATGCCGCCGATCTTTATGACCGGGGGCGGGCGTTCATGGAGCGGGAGGAATGGTACGCCGCCTCGGAAGCCTTCCTTGAATGCCTTGCCGCCAACCCCGCTCATGCCGAGGGGACCGCCGCCCTGGCTGCCTGTTACTACGAGCTTGGCGAGTACGACCAGGCACTGAGCTGGACGCGCAAGGCCCGCTCCCTTGCCCGCGCCAACATGGACCTGGCAAATCTCGAAGCCTCCGCCCTTATCGCCCTGGGCCGTCTTGACGACGCGGAGGCGGTTGCCGGAGAAGTGCTCAGAAGGGAGCCGTACAACAGGGAAGCGGTGTTTGTCGCGGCGGAACTGGAAATCGCCCGCGGCCGCACGGGGAACGCCCTCGCGCGGTTCCGGGAAATGTCCCGCCGCTACCCCGACGACAGGCGGGTCTTGGTGTCCCTGGCCCTGGTAAGCGGATCGCTCGGCGACGCGGAGGGGGCCAGGGCCTATATTGAACGGGCCATGATCCTCCATCCGGGGGATTACCGGGTTTACTACTATGCCGCGTACCTGGATTCCCTTGCGGGCCGGCTTTCTTCGGGCATACGCAACGCCGGGGAAGCCCTGGCAATAAGGCCCGGATTCGCGCCGGCCCATTCCCTGCTTGCCTCCCTGCGCTACCGCACCGGGGAATGGGAGGAAGCCGCCCGCCTCGCCGACGAGGCGATTTCCCGTAACCGCGGTGACTCGTCGAGCTGGTACCTGAAGGGCATGGCTTATATACGCATGGGCCGCCCGGCTGAGGCCATAGCCGTGCTTTCCGCCGCGGCAACGATCAGTCCGGGCGACGAATTTGTAAGGAGCGCGCTGGAAGAACTGCTGGTGTCGCAGACCGCGGTAGAAGACCCCGCCCGGAGCCGCTGGGCCGCTTGGCATTTCAGCCGCGCCCGCGACTTCCATTCCCGGAATATGGACAGCGAGGCCCTTTTTGAATACCGCCGGGGCCTCCGCCTTAACCCCTACGCCCTTGATCGCAGGGAATACGTGGAAATTCTCAGACGCCAGGGCTATCCTTCCCGTTATGTCGAGGAATTGAAGTTCTTGCAGGCCCTGGGCCTTGAAAAACTCCCGCCGAACGAGGCCCGCGCCATTAACGATTCCGTTGAAGCCTGGGAATCCATGCTTAACAATACCCTGTACCGGCGCTGGTCCGTGGAGCCTGTGGAAGTCGCCCAGCGCCACTGGAAAATAGCGGTTTTCTCCCTCGCAAACCAGGCCGCTTTTTACCACGCGGACGCGGGCCTTACCGCCTCGACCTATATAAAAGACCTTCTGGTGCATGACCGGAATATCGAGGCCATGGATCTGCCCCTGAATCAGCCGGATTTTTCCCGGGCCTTTAGGGCCGCGCGGGAGGCCGGGGCGGATTATTTCCTTGTCGTTTCCCTCACGGAAAACGAACGGGACCTTTCGATTGCCGGGGAGCTTTTTGTGGGCCGCACCGGTTCCCGGGCCTCGAATTTCTCCAGCTACCGGACCGGCCCGGACCGGCTGAGAAACGCCGCGCGGGGAATAACGGGCCAGCTTGGCGCCGCCCTGCCTTTCCGGGGCGTCCTGCTCCGCCGCCGGGCCAGCCAGGGCCTTCTTGACAAGGGGAAAGCCGACGGCGTAGCCGCCGGAACCGTGTACGAGCTTGTCAAAAGCGGGAAGGCCGGTATCCGTAACGAGGGCATCGGCCTTGTCTACGCACCGGAAGACGTGGTCGGTTCCCTTGCCATTGACCGCGTTGACGAAGAGGTGAGTTCCGGGGTACTGGCGCGGGGCGGTTTCTTTGACCGTATCGAGGCCGGGGACGAGGTTTTCGCCAAAAAAGAAGGCGAAGCCGCGCCGGCGTCCCTTCCCGCCCCGGCCAACCCGGAACTGAGCGGCCTGCTCCGC
>JAIRZS010000342.1 GCA_031267115.1 Treponema sp. | reverse complement strand
TATACCTTACAAACTCCGAAAGCACGCCGGATAATCGGGATTTTTTGCATGCATATGCAAAAAATCCACAAGTGTAAAAGGCTGCTAGCCCAGCCTGATCCGCCTTGCCCGTACCCCGGCCCTGCGGGCGTAAAAGCGCGTGCATATATCGGCGGCTTCGTCCAGGGTTTCCCCTTCGTACAAAAAGAGTATATCCGTTTCTTTTTCTTTCCCTCTTTTTTTTAGAAAACGTTCCAGGGCTGAATTTACCGCTTCCGAACAGGGCGGCGCGAGTACCAGTACGGCGCGATCCTCCGGGGCGTCGGGTAATTCCGCCATGCCGCCGTCTGGTTCCCGGAGCCACGGGGAATGGAGCGGCAGCGCCGCGGGATGGGCGAGGAGGGCCGCCATTTCCGCAGGGCTGCCCGTCTGCGGCGCTTTCCCGCCGGTATAACCTACGGCTATTTCCAGGCCGCGGCCGGAATATTCCATGACAAGGGCCAGCGCGTTTTCACAGAGCAGATCAACGGCCCGGCGGCCTGTTTCGGAGGCATAATTGCGGGAGCCAAAGCGCCTTGCGGGAAAACGCCCCGCGGGAAATATGCTTGTGTCGATTTGGGTGTCTATAAGCAAAGTAAGTTTTGAATGGGGGGGCGGCTCCGGTTCGCCTTCGCGGATAAAAAGATCCCCCGCGTGGCCGTAAAGCTTCCAGTTGATGCGCCTGGGATCGTCGCCGGGGACATAGGGCCGGTGATCGATAAGATTATCGGTACGGGCAAAGCGCGGCTGCGATCGCTGTTCGGCGCCCCCCGAACGGAATTCAATACTGAGCGGTTTTTGCGCCGGCTGGGGCAGGGAAAGGAACCGCGCGCCCGGCTCCTGGGGCAGGGAAAAAGCGGCCAGGAAAAAACCGAAAATGTCGAATACGAGGAGGCTGTCCCGGGAACCGTAATACGCGCCCCGCTGCGGCGCCTTAAAGGGGCTGTAGTTGTTCTTTATGGCGTCGGGATCGAAAACATGGTACAGCGTCCTGCCGTCTCCGGTGAAAAAGCGGATTTCATAGCGGATGAGTATTCCCGGAAAACGGAAAAATTTTCCTTCTCCCGCGGCGGAGTGCGGCGCTGCTGAGGGGCGGCGGGCATATTCCCGTATGCAGAGTACGGCCCCCTGTTTGCCCGCCGGGGCGGATTCCGGGGACATCCGCGCGGAAAGGGAAGCGGCGCGTTTACGGTGCGCCAGGACAAGGATGAAGATCGCCGCAAAACTGTAGGCAAGCGCCGCCAGCAGTACCGCGCCCAAAAGAGTCAGCGCCAATTCGTGGCGCAGAAACCCGGCGAGCAGGGATATGAGCGCTGTTATGATCAGCGGCAAAGCAAATGGCCGCGGCGCCGGGCATGGCGGCGCGCGGAACTCCTGAAGGGGCGCGTCAGGAGGTTTTGATACCCTCGATTCGCGCAAGGCATATCTCCCGTATCAGTTTATCGCCCCCGGAGCGGGGGTCCCTCAGCTTGAACCGGTGAAGGAGAACAGGGCCTGCCAGCACGGCAATATCCTCGTCAGTAACATAGTTCCTCCCCTTTACCAGCGCCGTCGCCTTGGCGGCTTTCAGAAAATGCAGGCCCGCCCTGGGGGAAGCCCCCAGGAGGAAATTCCGGTGAATACGGGTATCCCGGACGATATCCGCAATGGCGTCCCTCAGCGCCGGATGGCAGTACACCGCTTCCGAGGCTTTTTGCGCCTCAAGAAAATCCGCCGCCTGAATCACCGGTTCCAGGCGGCCCAGCGCGTGTTCCGAAGGGTCTTCGTCCAATATGGCGAGTTCCGATTCCCGGTCCGGATAACCCAGGGAAAGGCGCATCATAAAGCGGTCCAACTGGGCTGCGGGAAGGGGAAAGGTCCCTTCGCTTTCTATGGGATTCTGCGTGGCGATTACGAAAAAAGGTTCAGGGGGGGCGTGGGTTGTCATGCCTATGGTAACCTGCCGTTCCGCCATTACTTCCAGGAGGGCGGACTGTACCTTGGGGGTGGTCCGGTTTATTTCATCGGCAAGGACGATATTTGCCAGCACGGGGCCGGGGACAAAACGGAAAGAACGGGTTTCGGGATCAAAAACATCGACCCCGGTAATGTCATAGGGAAGCAGATCCGGGGTAAACTGGATACGCTTGAAAAGCATGGCCTTCCCGTCCGGATCGGCGATAAGACGGGCAAAAGTCTTTGCCACCGTTGTCTTGCCGAGGCCGGGATTGTCCTCGATGAGTACATGCCCCCCGGCCAAAACCGCCGCGGTCAGAAGTTCGAGGAATTCCCGCTTCCCCTTGATAACCGCCCCGGCGCTGTTGATAAGGGCGCGGGCGGCTTCTTCTCCGTTCATAGGGGAAGCATAGCGGTAGAAGGCGTATTTTTCAAGGGACCAAAATTCTTGCGAAGGGCGCTTTTCCCCCCTGACAGGATCCCCGAAAAATTCCTGCGGTACCCTTTCGCTTTCTGCCGGGTAAATTGGGAATCGCCGCCTGTTCAGCCCCTTGCCCGCGCCAGTTCCTCCGCCCTGGACTCCCATTCCCGGCTCTTGCGTGCCAGCTCCTCCAGGGCCGCGTCAAGTTTGGCTTTTACCGCGCGGGCTTTTTCCCCATTGCTGTAAATATCCGGCCTTCCAAGATCGGCTTCCAGCGCGGCCTTTTCCGCTTCCAGGGTCCCAAGCTCCGCGAGAATTTCTTCTTCCCGCCGTTCCAGCCTGCGGATGAGCGCCTGCTTCTGCTTAAGCGCTTCCCGCTGTCCGGCCGCGCTTAAAACAGTTTCCGGGACAGGGGCCGGCCCCGCCCCGGCCGGAACAGCCTGGGAAAGCGGCGCAGCCGGGGAAACGTCCGTTCCGGCAATGGCCGCCGCGCCGTTTTTTTCAAGGGCAGCAGTATTTGTTTGATGGGCGGTCTCGCCGTTGGCCGCTTCACGTTCAAGCCGTTCCAGATAATACGCGTAGTTCCCGTAGAACAAACGGTGTTTGCCCGCGCCCTCCTGCGGCGTTCCGGGAGAACCGGTTTCCGCGGCGCGCAGTTCCAGCGTTTTTGTCGAAAGGGCTTCCATAAAGGCGCGGTCGTGGGAGACGAAGATCACGGTGCCGGAAAATTTCTTCAGTGTTTCCAGAAAGATGTCTTTGGAGTAGATGTCCAGGTGGTTTGTCGGCTCGTCCAGTATCAGGAGATTCATGGGTTTGAGGAGCAGTTTGAGCAGGGCAAGGCGGCTTTTTTCCCCTCCCGACAAAACCGAAACGCTTTTATAGATGTCGTCCCCCCGGAAGAGGAAGGCGCCCAGCATATCCCGGATTTTGGGGATAAGGGCGAAGGGCGCTCCGGTTTCCATAAACTCCAGCACGGTTTGCGCCCGTCCATCTGCCGTAATGCCGGTCATGGCTTCTGCGGCGTCCTGGGAAAAATAGCCCGCGGCGATACCGGCGCCGTACCGTACCGATCCCTCGTATCCGGTATCCGCGCCGGCGAGAATACGGAGCAGGGTAGTCTTGCCCGCGCCGTTACGGCCAACCACCACAAGGCGTTCCCCGGCATCAAGGTCCAGATCAAGGCCCGCGAGTACCCGGCGCGTCCCGTAAGCTTTGCCGATGCCCCGCAGCGTAAGCGCGATACGGCCCGAATGGGGCGGCGGCGGAAAATTGATGCTGATCTTTTTAAGGGATTCCGGAATCTCTATCCGTTCCATTTTTTCAAGCTTCTTGACCCGCTCCTGCACAAAAGCGGCCTTGCTCGCCTTGTAACGGAAACGGTTGATAAGGCTTTCCAGCCTGGCGATTTCCTCCTGCTGTTCCGCGTAGCGTTTGAGGAGGCTGTCAATATCGGCCTGGCGTGTCTTTTCGTAATCGCTGTAGTTTCCCGCGTAGCGTTTCAGACTGCCCTGGAAAAGTTCGTAAACCTCGTTGACGGTAACATCCAAAAAGTAGCGATCGTGCGACACAAGGAGATAGCCGCCGGTAAAGGAACGAAGCCAGTTTTCCAGCCACGAGCGGGCCTCTATGTCCAGATAGTTTGTAGGTTCGTCAAGGAGCAGGATATCGGGCGTTTCCAGGAGTACTTTTGCCAGGGCTATGCGCATCTGCCAGCCGCCGGAAAATTCCTCCGCTCTGCGATCCAGGTCGGCTTCTGCAAAACCCAGGCCCGAAAGTACCGCGGAAATTGCCTGGGCCCTGTTGTAGTAACCGGAATTTTCCACAGCTTCATGAAGCCGGTAGTGTTCGTCCAGCAGGGATTTGGTTTTGTTGTCGTCGCTTTTCGCGGTTTCCAGGACGCGCCCTATCGCTTCCATTTCGTCAAGCAGCAAAACAATGCTGTTGTAGGCGGTCTCGGCTTCTTCCCTCAGGTTCTTTCCCGCGTGTACAATTCCCGACTGGGGCAGGTACGATACGCGGCTCCCCTTCTGGATTGCCCGTTCGCCTGAATCGGCCTTAAGGTTTCCGGCAATGACCTTCATCAGCGTGGACTTGCCCGAACCGTTCACCCCGGCCAGGGCGGCCCGCGAGCCGGAAGCCAAATTCAGGCCCACATCTTTAAGTATGTCCCGGTCCCCGAAGGCGAGCGACACCTTGGTAAATTGTACAAAGGCCATTTTGCCCTGCCTAACCCTTATTTTGCCCCTGCTTGGCCCTTACTTGAAGAAGTAGATTATTATGGGAGAAGCCGCCCGCCTGCTTACCGTCAATCCGTCAAGGTTTTCCCGGTTCACATATTCGAGCCGCAGCCCCTGCGAATCCAGCGTATAGAGAAAGTGGACCGGGAACCCGGCGGCGTCCGCGCTGTTAAAACGGAGCGTAAAAGCGCCGCTGTACAGGGATTCCAGAGACGGCCCGAGGAAAAGCCGCATCTCCACATTGCCGGAATCAAGGGTTGCCGGCGGGATAATCTGGGGTACAAGCAGGGAATTCCCGTTCCATGTAAAGCGGCCGTTGGCCATAAAGGACAGCGTCCCATAATTGCTGCTGGTAAAACGGGGCCCCTGAATAACAAAATTCTGATAAAGGGTGTTCCGGCGCTCGGTCTCCTGCACGATAATATTCTCGGGGCTTGAGGGCAGGGTAACAAAGAGCAGCGTCCGCATAGCGCTCCCCTCGTCGGAATACTGCACCGCGAGAAGGGATTCCGAACGCAGCGTCATTTGCAGGGGCGCGCCCTCGAAATGCCAGGCGCGGCTCCCGTCCCGCCTGATGCCCGTATACGAGAAAGTCCGGTCAAGTCCCGCCGTATGAATACGGGCCAGGCCCGAATCCTGCCCCGGAAGAAACTGCCATTTTTCGGACAGCTCTTCAAGGTCAATCTTGCCCGAGGCGGCCATGGTCCCATATGATTCAGGGTACCAATTGCGGGAAAGCACAAAGTCCAGATCCGGGTCTTCCGTGTTTTCGGCTTCGCCGCGGCCCGCGTTCGCGTTAAGAGGCCCCTCCGAATGTTCAAAGATTCTAAGCCGGTAGGAGAAACAATACCCCGTATTACCGTCGCTGGTAAGCACTTTGTACCAGTCTCCGGGCAGGGGGTCCCCGGTGGTGTTGATAGCGGGGCTGCCCTGGTGCTTGGAGAGTATCTTGATAATTTCCCCGGCGCGCAGGCGGTAAACCCGCCGGGAACCATTGTCGGTTTCTTCCCGGATAGGCAGCCCGTCCTGCAATGTTTCCGCGTATGACAGGGCATATTCCCTGAATTCCTCCGCGCGCCTTAAAGCCGCGCTTCTGCCGCCCACAAGTTCCAGCAGGGGAAGGGGAATCTCAAATTTGTCCAGCCCGTCCCGCCTGGTAACCCGGTAAGGTTCCGGTATACCCGCCACCCATACCTGATCGATATTGGAGCGGATATACACCGGCAGGATGGTCCCCGACGGTATATCCGGGTTTTCGGTTGACCAAAGCAGCATACCCCAGCCCAAAGTCCGCTCGCAGGAGAGAAAAATTCCGCAGAGAAACGCCAAAAAGAAAAACACCGCGCCCGTGCAAACCCGGCCAGGTCTTCCTCGGGCGTACTCTGCCGGTAAACAGCCGGTTCCGCGCATAAAGCCATCATAGCGGATTTACCCCTCTTTTGTCACGCTCCCGCGCCGGGCCAAGCGCCTTAACATGCGTCAAATGAATACCCGGAATTTTTTAAAGGGGGGCCTGTTACCATAAGGCGGGCGGCAAGATTTAGGGCCGTTTTTCGGCCCCCCTGCGCTCCAGCCCCGCCGCATTAGGTGTGGAGTTTTGCCGTAGGCAAAACTCCTAAAAGACTTGACGCCGCAGGCGGCAAGTCTTACGCTACCCCCCCGGCC
>JAIRZS010000217.1 GCA_031267115.1 Treponema sp. | reverse complement strand
GGTCCCCCAGGGCTTTCGCGAAACACTGCCCCAGCGTGATTCCGGTATCTTCCACCAAATGGTGCTGGTCAACTTCCAGATCGCCCGATGCCCTTATCTCAATATCAAACAGCCCGTGTTTGGAAAAGGTCTCCAGCATATGGGCCATAAAACCTATAGGATAATCCAGCTTCGCCTCTCCGGACCCGTCCAGATTAAGCTTCACGGCAATATCCGTTTCCCTGGTCTTCCGTGTCAGCGCGGCAATTCTGCTCACAAATACACCCCCGTCAAACCAACCTCAATCAATAAAAGTTCCTGGTAACTATTCAGTCGGGGGGCTAAAGCCCCCACTCCGCACAAAGTCTTGTAAGACTTTGTGCAGTATCCGGTTGAACGAGGGGGTTTGGACCCCCTCCGCTCGAAAAAAACTGTCATTTTTTTCGAGCTACCCCCACTTGGCATTTATTGGCAAGTGTAGACTGAATAGTTACATTTCTTTCTAATATTCTTTTCCAATTTCTATGGCCATATAAGAACCTTATTACACTTACCGTATTTTTGTCTTCATCTATTGTATAAAACATCATGTATTTTTTTATTATTACATATTTTATTCCTTAGCCCTTAAATATTCATCGGGTACAAATGAAAACATATTCGGTGTATTTCCAAGCAGGCTTTCATATTTTTCAATTTCGTCCAATAAATTATTTGCCGCAACCGGCGCCTTTAATATATCAGCAATATATTTTACCGTTCTTTGTATGTCTTCTTCGGCAATATCCGTAATATATACTGAATACACGGCTATTTTATTTTTTCTCGAATGTTTTTTATTGATTCTTTCATGGATTTTGTTTTTCCATTCTTTGTTTGTTCCAATCCTTCATTAATGAGGGAATATAATTCCAATCTCCCGCGTAATAATTCATAGGTTTCTATACTCATTACAGCAAGATCTCCAGTCCCATTTTTTGTAATGAAAACCGGTTCCGGATACTCATGGCACAATTCAGAAATTTCGTTATATTTGTTTCTTAAATCGGCGCTTGGTCTAATTGTAGGCATAATTGTTCCTTAAACTATATGTAAACAACATATCATTATTTTTATATAATGTCAATAGATTTTTGATATGGTTTTTCAACTTTTTTGGTCCAATGAGGCTGTTCCAAAACTTCAGTTTTTGGAACAGCTTCTAGTTACTGCTTCTTTTTACTTATTTGACTTTTTCGACTTTGCGGTAAACCTCCACGGTACAGTACAATCATTCCCCGAATTGCGGGAAAGCCGCATGTTGGCAGCGCGCCGCGGAAGGCCGGATTTCGGCGCAGCTGGCGGCATGGATGCCGCTGTTTCCATTGCTATCCGCCAACGGCGGATAGACGGAGTTTGCCGTAGGCAAACTCCGATGCCAAAATCCGGCAGGATGCCGGATTTTGGCACGCGCAAGGGATTGAAGCGGTATCCTTTTTTTGCCGCAGGCAAAAAAAGATACAAGCGTAAAGCCCGGTCCGTGCGCTGGAGGCGCGCGGATGCGCCCATATTAAATTCACCCGGCTTGCACGGTGAATCCCGCCGCGCGGCGCGGCCCCCCTTTCGGCCTGCGGACAAGCATGAACACAAAGAGCGCCAGCACCAAAACCGCCGCGACGGTCCCCGCGCCGAAACCGCCGCCCGTAAACAGGGTCCCGAACTGGTAAACCATGAGCGCGAGCAGGTAGCCGTATACAAGCTGGTAGCCGACAGCAAGGAAGGTCCACCGGGCGTTGTTCATTTCCCGCCTTATCGCGCCCATAGCCGCGAAACAGGGCGGGCAGTACAGGTTGAACACCAGGAACGCGTAGGCGGAAACCACCGTAAAGTTGGCGGCAAAAGCGCCCCACATTTCCTGCCCGTCTTCGGCGACTTCCGCAAAGCCGTAGAGTACGCCCATGGTGCTTACCACGTTTTCTTTGGCAATCAGGCCCGTGATTGTGGCTACCGTCGCGTCCCATCTGCCGAAGCCCAGGGGGGCGAACAGAAAAGCTATCGCCGATCCCAGGGACGCCAGAAGCCCGTCGTTCAGGTCTTCCACCATGCCGAAGCCTTCCCCGGTAAAGCCGAAAGACGAGAGGAACCACACCAGCACCGCCGAGATAAGGATGATGCTGCCGGCCTTTTTGATAAACGACCAGCCCCGTTCCCACATGCTGCGCAGAACGCTCCCGGCGGTGGGCAGATGATAGGCGGGCAGTTCCATGACAAAGGGCGAGGGATCGCCCGCGAATATAGGCGTCTTTTTCAGCATAATGCCCGAAACTATTACCGAGAATATCCCCAGGAAATAGGCGCTGGGGGCGACCCACCACGCGCCGCCCAGGACGGCCCCGGAGATAAGCGCGATAATAGGAAGCTTCGCGCCGCAGGGCATAAAGGTAGTGGTCATCACGGTCATGCGGCGGTCTTTTTCGTTTTCAATGGTCCTGGACGACATGATACCGGGGATGCCGCAGCCGGTGCCGATGAGCATGGCGATAAAGCTCTTCCCCGAAAGCCCGAAACGCCTGAAAATGCGGTCCAGTATAAAGGCGATGCGGGCCATATAGCCGCAGCCCTCGACAAACGCGAGGAACAGGAAAAGCACCAGCATCTGCGGCACAAAGCCGAGCACGGCCCCTACCCCGCCTATGATGCCGTCCAAGATAAGGCCGTTAAGCCAGTCCGCCGTGCCTATCGCTTCCAGGGCGTTCCCCACGATCACCGGGATGCCCGGCACCCAGATACCGAAATCTTCGGGCGCGGGTTTTTCCGCAAGCGCCCCGGCCCCGAAAGCCTCCGCCGCCTCCGCGAACGCGCCGCCTCCGGCAAGGTGCCAGCCGTCGCCGAAAAGGCCGTCGTTGGTCCAGTCGGTAACCCAGGTCCCGACCGTCGTTACGGAAACAAAGTAGATGATAAAGATAACCGCCGCGAAAACCGGCAGGGCAAGAAAACGGTTGGTAACAACGCGGTCTATTTTGTCCGAGGCCGTATCGGCGCCCCGGAGTCTTTTCTTAAGGCAGGCGTCGGTGAGCTTCCCGATAAATTCGTAGCGTTCCTCGGTAATGACGCTCTCCGAATCATTATCAAGCGCGTCTTCCGCCGCCTTGATAAATTTTTCCGAATCTTCAAACAGGCCCGCCGGCAGCCCCAGCCGGCTCCGCCGCTCAGCGATCTTGCTGTCCCTTTCGAAAACTTTAAGGGCAAAGTAGCGCCTCTTTTCCGCCGGGACAAGGGAGCCGAGCCCGGCGTCAATGGCGGCGAGGGCCTCCTCCACTTTGCCCGAAAAACACAGGGCCGGCGGCGGGGCTTCCCCCTCTTTCAGGGCATTCTGGGCCGCGTCCAGGGCCTTTTGCACCGCCTCGTCAACGCCGGTCCCCTTGAGTGCCGACACAGCCGCAACCGGGCAGGAAAGCCGTTTCTCGATGATGCCGAGATCGATGCGGTCGCCGTTTTTCGCGACCACGTCCATCATGTTTACCGCGACAACCACCGGAATACCCAGTTCCAGAAGCTGGGTAGTAAGGAACAGATTCCGCTCCAGGTTGGTGCCGTCTACAATGTTGAGAATCGCGTCGGGCGCATCGTCAAGCAGGTAGTTGCGAGCGATTACCTCTTCCAGGGAATAGGGGGAAAGCGAGTAGATACCGGGAAGGTCCATTACCGTAACATCGCGGCGGCCCTTAAGGCGGCCCTCTTTTTTCTCGACCGTTACCCCCGGCCAGTTCCCCAC
>JAIRZS010000159.1 GCA_031267115.1 Treponema sp. | reverse complement strand
TTTTATCAATACCATTCTCGGAACGGGCTGCGAAAAAATGTCCTTTGATGAACAATTCGAGTGCGGTCTGAATGTTCTGTTTGCGGGCTTCAAGACTTTGGAATAAGGTGGTAGTAATTTAGTATTATAAAGGTTTTTTAAAAATCTGGGCGCATCCGTGTGCCTATGGCCCACGGACCGGGCTTTACAGGGTTCCGCTCCGCTCCATTCTTTGCGCCTGGCGGCGCAAAGAACGCTCACGCGCCCTTCCAATCCCTTGCGCGTTTTCCTGATAAAGCGTAGGAAATGGTGCCAGGCACTCTTTTTCTCGATAAAAATTTATCCGGAAATTTGGTGCCTGGCACCTTTTACACCTGCGGCATGGGCGTAGCACAAGTGCCCCGTCAAGGGGCGTTGTCCCAACAAATACCGTACACGCCGGCGCCCGAAAAATGCCGCTATACCAAATAAAGGCGCGAAGGCTTTAGCCTGAGCAGTGCGCCGCGGACCGCCGGATTTTGGCACGCGCAAGAGATAGAAGCGGTATCCTTTTTTTGCCGCAGGCAAAAAAGATACAAGCGTATAGCCCGGTCCGGCCCGCAGGGCCGGATGCGCCCAAATTCCGGGAATGCGCCTTGACAGGTTTCCCCGGACAAGGTACTGTAGGGTAAGGGTTTTTCAAACCCGGCGGGGTTTTGGGAACGCTCGATTACGTTTAAGGATACAGAGTAAGATGAAGAGGCTGTAAAACAGGGGACGGACTTCCATTGGCGCGGCGCTCCCTTTGTTTACCGTTTCCGGCTAAAATCTGACGCTGGCCGGAAATTGCCGCAGGGAACCTGTCGGTTCCGCGCGGAGGCTTTATGGCCCATCTTTTTTTGTCTTTTAATTCCGTTGAATTTTCCTACCCTTCCTCTATTTTCCCGGTACTGAAAGATATCAGTTTCGAGATTGGCGCGGGCTGGACCGGCATTACCGGGGAAAACGGCGCGGGCAAGACTACCCTGCTGCTCCTCGCCTCGGGGATATTAAGGCCCGGCGCGGGCAGTGTCCGGGGGTTTGGCGGCAGCCTCTACTGCCCCCAGCGCACCGATGAAATTCCCGAATCCTGGGAAGACATCTTTTCCCCCGGCGGCGGGGCGGGCCGCCTTTTGGACAGGCTCAAAATCCAGGCCGACTGGCCTTACCGCTGGGAAACCCTGAGCCACGGGGAGCGCAAGCGTTTCCAGCTGGCCGCCGCCCTTTTGCAAGACCCGCCCCTGCTCGCGGTTGACGAACCCACCAACCACCTTGACGCCGAAGCCGGGGCGCTGGTCCGGGACGCCCTGGCGGGGTACGGGGGGATAGGCCTTTTGGTGAGCCATGACCGGGCCTTGCTGGACAGCCTCTGCGGGAACTGCCTGTTCCTGCGGGAGGGAAGCGCAATCCTGCGGCCCGGCGGGGTATCACAGGGGCTTATAGGGGAGGGCCGGGAGAAGGCGGAAAAACAGGCCTTGAGGAAAAAACTCCTGGACGAGGAGGGCCGGCTTGCGGCGGCGGCGAATCTGCGGCGCCGTATCGTGGAAGGCTCCCGGAACCGGCTTTCAAAGCGGGGGGTAGACCCAAAGGACGGGGACACCCGGGGAAAGATCAACCTGGCCCGGCTTTCCGGCAAGGACGCGGTAGGGGCGGGCCAGTACAGGCGGATGAAAAACCGCGCGGAGCGGGCCGGCAGAGAACTGGAAAACGCGGCCGCCCCCCATGAGCGGAAACAGGGTGTAAGCCTCAAAGGGCAGCGGGCCAGGGCGGACCGCATCCTCTTTATCGAAGCCGGAAGCATCCCCCTGGGAATTTTCGGCAATGTAAAGACCGGCGGACGCCCCGGGCTGCCGGAAGAAGGGCGGCGCCTTTTTTTCCCGGAACTGCTTATAAAACCGGATGACCGCGTCGCCCTGACCGGCCCCAACGGTTCGGGAAAATCGACCCTGATCCGGCACGCCCTTGCCTGCCTTCCCGCTGCCCTGCCCCTGCTCTACCTGCCCCAGGAACTTACGGCAAAGGAAAGCCTGGATATACTTGGCGCGGTATTGAGGGAAGGCGAAAAGGCGCGGGGGGAGATTTTCTCCCGGTTCTCCCGGCTCGGCTCCGATCCCCGCGCCCTTTTCCGGTCGGCCCTGCCCAGCCCGGGGGAAATACGGAAGCTCGTGATAGCCCAGGGTATCTTCCGCGAGCCGGCCCTTATCATCATGGACGAACCGACCAACCACCTGGACATAGCTTCCGTCGGGCTTTTGGAGGCGGCCCTGGCGGAATATCCGGGCGCCCTGCTTCTGGCAAGCCACGACGAAATTTTCCTCTCCCGGCTCGCCGGGCGGGAATGGGCCATCGAAAGGCATGGGCCGGATTCGGCGCTGCTGGACTTGGCGCGGCCGGCTCATGGAGAATCATTTTGACCAGGCATACAAAAATGAAGAATTTGTAATTTTGAGCGCGCGGAAATAATGCCCCCTATTTACCACAAAGTCGAATAAGTTTTGAATGAAAGGGAAGGGTCTGACCCCGGCTTGCGTTCAAAGCCAAAAAAGCGAATAAAGTTTTGAGTGGAGGGGAGAGGTCTGACCCCTCGCGCCATTTTTTATTGGAAAGCGCGGGTGTAATACCCAAGAACCCGCTCACCGGTTCGCGGGGGAGCTTCAGGGCGAAATTTTTACCAATGGCATAAATTGCGGGGTATGAAACCGCGCAGTATTGATAATTTCCTATCCAACGACAGATTTTTCGGAGAAAAATCTGATACCTCGCCCTTCAGGGCGAGGTAGTTCATTCGACTTTTTTGACTTCGCGGTAAAAAATCTCGGTAAAAAATTTCCATCCGTTATACAAGTAAGCCAGCCCCGCTCGCGCCGCAAGCCTGTTTTCCCTTACTTTTTCTTTATAGCATCGAAGCCGCAGTAGGGGACCAGTGCCCCGGGCAGTTTTACCGTGCCGTCGGCCTGCTGGAAATTTTCCAGCACGGCGACAATGGCCCTGGAAATAGCGATAGCGGTCCCGTTCAGCATATGCACGAATCTGTTTTTGCCGTCGCCGTCCTTGTAGCGGATATTGAGGCGGCGGGCCTGGTAGTCGGTGCAGTTGGACGTGGAAGTAACCTCGCCCCACTCGCCGCCGCCGGGCGAGGGAGAGGCCGCCCTTCCCGGCATCCACGCCTCAAGGTCCCACTTGCGGTAGGCCGAGGCACCCAGATCGCCGGTACAGGTATCGACCACCCGGAAGGGAATCTCCAGCCCCGAAAAAATCTCCTCCTCGATGGAACGGAGTTCCTCGTGGAAACGGCCGGAATCTTCGGGCAGGCAGTAAACGAACATCTCCAGCTTGGTAAACTGATGCACCCGGTAAAGCCCCTTGGAGAACTGCCCTGCGGCCCCGGCCTCCCGGCGGAAACAGTGGGAAAGCCCGGCCATACGCAACGGCAGCCTGTCCTTCGCGAATATCGTGTCGGAATAATAGCCCCCCAGGGTAATCTCGGCAGTCCCCACCAGACAAGCCCCCTCGCCTTCCAGGGTATACACGTTGGATTCCTCTCCCCGCGGATTAAAACCTATGCCTTCAAGTATTTCTTCCCTGGCGATATCGGGGGTAATAAAGGGCGTAAACCCCTTCTTTTGCAGAATATCCAGGGCGTAGCGGGTAAGGCCCAGTTCCAGAAACACCCCCTCGTTCTTGAGGTAGTAGAATTTCGTTCCCGAAACCTTGGTCCCCGAATCAAAGTCGATAATATCCAGGTCCTGCCCCAGCTTTACATGGTCGGCCGGTTCAAAATCAAAGCAGCGCGGCTCCCCGACCCTCTTAACTTCCAGGTTGTCCTTGTCCTCTTTGCCCCTGGGCGCGCCGGGATGGGCCATATTCGGGATACGCCTCCCCTCGGCGTCCAGGTCTTTTTCCACACCGGCAAGCTCCGCCTCGGACACGGCGATTTCCTCTTTCAGCTTCTTCCCTTCATTAATAAGCGCATTCCGTTTATCCGGCTCAAGCTTCCCCTTCATAGCCTCCGCGTTGGCGTTACGGCGCTGCCGCAGATCCTGGAGCGAGGCCGCAAGGGAAGCCCTCCGGTTGAACAGGGCAACAACCGCGCCGGCGTCGGCCTTCATATACCGGTCGGCGATATTCCGCTTCACCGCCTCAAGATTTTCCGCGATAAAATGATAATCCAGCATAATACGCAAGTTTAGTCCGGCGGAAAGATTAAGGCAAGGGGAGGGAAAGCGGCAGTCTCATGTTTTAATACGGAATCCGGGCGCATCCGGCCCTGCGGGCCGGACCGGGCTTTGCGGGGCTCCGCGTGTCCGCCTTAGCGGCCCGCTCCGGCCCCGGCACTCCGCGCCGGGTCTGCTTCGCACCCCTCCAATCCCTTGCGCAAAGCCGCAGCTGGCATCCCTGCCGGCCCGCCTGCTGCCAATAAAAGGTGCCAGGCACCAAATTTCTTGATAAATTTTTATCGAAAAAAAAGGCGCCTGGCACAGCCTTCTTTGAGAACGTACAGAACCGCGCAAAAAATACATACCATACCCGCGCCCACGGTTTCTCGTCTTCCCAATCCGGGACTGGCGGGTTATAGTAGCGGTATGAAAATTTTGGCTTACAGTCAGCGGCCCGACGAGGCGCGGCCTTTTGAACATTTTTGCCGGGAGTTCGGCCTGGAACTGAACGCCCTTACGGAGCCTCCTACCCCCTTGACTATTCCCCGCGCGGAGGGGTTTCCGGCGGTCAGTATTATCACCACCCCCCTGAACGGGGAATTTCTCCGCGATTTTTATGAGATGGGGGTGCGGTTTATCTCCACGAGGAGCATAGGGTACGACCACATTGATACATCGGCGGCAAAGGCGCTGGGCATACGCATCGGGAATGTGAGCTATTCCCCGGATACGGTAGCAAACTACGCGGTCATGTTTATGCTGATGTCCATACGGAAAGTGAAGGCCATAGTCCGGCTTGCCCAGTCCCAGGACTATTCCCTTGCGGGGGTGCGGGGCCGGGAAATGCGGAATCTTACCATCGGCATTGCCGGTACGGGAAGGATAGGCAGGCGGGTCATCGGGAATTTGACGGGCTTTGGCTGCAAGATACTGGCCTTCGATAAATACGAAAGCGAGGAGATCCGCGCCTTTGCGGAATATGTAAGCTGGGAAGAGCTTATCTCAAGAAGCGATCTTATCTCGCTCCACATGCCCGCCGCGCAGGACAACTACCACATTGTCAACGCCGAATCAATCGCCAGGATGAAGGACGGCATCTATATCATCAACACCGCCAGGGGTTCGCTTATCGACACGGAGGCATTTCTGGACGCGGTGGAAAGCGGTAAGATAGGCGGCGCGGCGCTGGACGTGGTGGAAGACGAACAGGGGCTTTACTACAACAACCTCCGGGGCCAGGTTATACCCAACCGCGCCCTGGCGGTGCTGCGATCCTATCCTAACGTGATCATCACGCCCCACACAGCTTTCTACACGGACCAGGCCGTAAGCGATATGGTCGAGAATTCCCTGCGAAGCTGTATCGCCTTTATGAAGGGCGAGGACAATCCCTGGGAAATAAAGCTGGCGTAATCCAGGCCCGCGCATAAAACTGCCGGGCCGCGCAATTCCGAAAGGCCCTTAGGCCCATTTAACAAAGCCGGTCCTGTAGGGGTGGATCAGAGACGGGTGCTTGGGCAGGATACGCACCGTGTGGCCCTGCCAGCCGGTATCGGCGCACTCGATCTTTACCTGGTAGAGGTAGATGTTACCCTCCTGGCTTAGCGCCCTCATCTCCGCCACCCGGGCGCATTCTATACTCCTGGTTTGGCTTGAGACCGAGCCGTGGTAAAGCTCCACCTGGAGTTCCGCCGGGACAAGGGTACCCAGATCAATATAGGCGGTTACGGTAAGGGAATCCCCCCTCTGCATCACGGGCTTGGCGTTGGAATCGATTTTAACGATGTTAAGGTGATCCCAGGAAGATTTAAGTTTGTCAAAGTAGGCGGCCAGCGATCTGGCCTCCGTATAGTCTTCTTTTACCAGTTTGCGGTAGTTCTTAAAGGCCGGGAAATAGAACTTGTTGGCGTAATCCATAAGCATGCGGTGGCTGGACATGGAATGGCCGATTTCCCTCATGCAGCTCTTCATCCGTTTAATCCACTCGCGGGGAAGGCCGTCCCGGCCCCGCTGGTAAAAGAGCGGGATAATCTCCCGTTCCAGGAGATCGTACAGGGCTTTGCTCTCTACCTCGTCCTGGAGATTCGTATCCGCGTATTCCTCGCCTCGGCCTATGGCCCAGCCTACATTGGGGTTATAGGCCTCGTCCCACCAGCCGTCCAGGACGGAGCAGTTGAGAACCCCGTTCATGGCGGCCTTCATGCCGCTGGTACCGGACGCTTCCAGGGGCCGGCGGGGGGTATTGAGCCAGACGTCCGCCCCGGCAGTAAGGTAGTGCGCCATAGCCATATCGTAGTTTTCCAGGAAGATAATGCGGCTTTCCACATCGTGCTGTTCCGCGAAATGGACGATGCTCCGGATCAGATCCTTGCCCGGCATGTCCATGGGGTGGGCCTTGCCGGCGAAGATAAGCTGGATGGGCCGCTCGGTATCCTTGAGCAGGCGGATCAGGCGTTCCGGATCGCGGAGGAGCAGGTTGCCCCGCTTGTAGGTAGCAAAACGGCGGGCAAAGGCCAGGGTCAGCACATAGGGGGAAAGGGCGTCCTCGGCCTGCTGGAGCCGGCGCTCCACCGCGCCGTTCCGTTTCAGGGTCTGGCGGATCCGGTCCCGGGCAAAGGCGACAAGGCGTTCGCGGCGGCGCTCGTGGGTACGCCAGAGTTCCTCGTCGGAGATACGGTCCATGCGATCCCAGATGGCAAGGTCCGTCGGCTCGTCCTCGAAATGGGGGCCGAAGTACCGGATCAGCAGATCCTTCATATTGTTGGAAACCCAGGTCTTGGGGTGAACGCCGTTGGTTACATGGTCGATAGGCACTTCGTCCAGGGGCAGCCCGGGCCAGAGGCCTTTCCACATATTCCGGGAAACCACGCCGTGCAGCGCGGATACGCCGTTGGCATAGGCCGCGAGCTTCAGGGCCAGGACCGTCATGCAGAACTGTTCCCGGTCGTCGTAAGGCCGTTCCCGGCCCAGGCCGAGAAAATCGTTCCAGGAAATCCCCAGAATTTCGGTCCAGTTCTTGAAATACTTTTCCATCAAGTCTACATCAAAACGTTCGTTTCCTGCGGGAACCGGGGTGTGGGTGGTGAAAATATTGGTGGGCCAGATCGCCTCCCTGGCCTCGCTAAAATTAAAGCCCTTTTCGAGCATCAGTTCCCGGATACGCTCCAGGCTCAGGAAGGCAGCGTGGCCTTCGTTCATGTGGGCCACCGCGGGGACGATGCCTAAAGCACGCAAGGCCCGGATTCCGCCTATCCCCAGAAGTATCTCCTGCTGGATACGGGTTTCCTTGTCCCCGCCGTAAAGAGCCGATGTGATATTCCGGAAATCCTGGGGATTCTCCTCGATATTGGTATCCAGAAGGTAGAGGGAACTCCTGCCGACTTTGACTTCCCATACCTGGGCCAATACCTGCCGCCCCGCCAGATCAACCGTAATCTTGACGGGCAGCCCGTTTTTGCCGGTCTTGAGTTCTACCGGCATATTGTACCAGTCGTTTTCCGGATAGCTTTCCTGCTGGAATCCGTCGGCGTTGAGAACCTGCGTAAAATAGCCCTGGCGGTACAAAAGCCCGATGCCCACCAGCGGAAGCCCCATGTCCGACGAGGTCTTCATATGGTCTCCCGAGAGCATGCCCAGGCCGCCCGAATATATAGGAAGGGAAGCATCCATGCCGTATTCCATGGAGAAATAGGCGACCACTTCCTTCTTTGTCCCCCGGTACCAGGTATCGCCTTTTTTGTACCGGAGGAAGCTGTCGTACACTTCCTTGAGGGCGGCCAGATAAGAATCGTCTTTGGCAACCTCCGCGAGCCGTTCCTGGCTGATCATGCCCAAAGTCCGTATGGGGCTTTGCTGGGACTGGAGCCAGACATCGTAATCCAGCCGGATAAAGAGCTGTACCGCTTCGAAATTCCACGAAAGCCAAAGATTCCGGGCAATTTCTTCCAGGGGTTTCAATGGAACAGGAAGTTTCGGTTTAACGGTATAAGTGGAAATATTCATATTAACCTCTACGCGGATACCCGCCTGCCTGGTATTTGTCTATGCAGATAACGGAGTATAGCAGAATTGAGAATGAAACAAAGTTTCATATCCTAAGCTTAAGTTGCCGTACTTTGAAAGTCAAATTTTTACGGAAATTTGGCGGAAATTCCGATGCCAGGCCCCTCCGCCAAAACCGCCGAAGGGTTTTCGGCTGAACAAATACCCGAATTTAAATCTATTAGGCATGATACCCTTCCATAAGTAGGAAGTCCGGCAAGTAGACATGGCGTACCCCTTCAACCGAACTGGTCCAGCGTTCATCCAGGCTAACCACGTATTTCGGGAACTGATCCCCTATGCGGAGCAGGTTTCCGAATTCCCTGTCAATAATATCCGCGTCGCCGTTGATAAGGTACACGGCCTGGACGTATATCTTTTCGCCGCCCCGTACCGCGACAAAATCAATTTCCCTGCCATCGTACTGGCCTATAAAAACATCGTATTCGCGGCGCCGGAGTTCATTGTAGATGACGTTCTCCATAACCCCGGGAATGCGCCGGTCATCGTAACCCAGCAGTGCGTGGATAAAGGAAACATCCGCCGAATAGTACTTCTCCTGCACATTGAGCAGCTTCTTGCCCCGGATATCGTAACGCCGGGTCTTTTCGATTGCATACGCCCCCTCCAGGGCGGAGATGTATTCCAGGATGGTATCCACGCTGACCTTTCTTTTCTGGTTTTTGAAATACGCGGAAATACTGCGGGCCGAAACCATACTGCCCGTATTATCCAGGAGGAATTTTACCACCCGTTCCAGTAGATCCATATTCCGCAGTTTGTTCCTCTGCGCCACGTCTTTCAGGACAATCGATGAAAAAATGTCCGAAACAGTTTTGTCGATCAGAGACAGAGAATCATCGGGGTTCTCCATGTCCTTTAAATAATGAATCCCCGGAAACCCGCCCCGCCGCAGATATTCCCGGATCGAGGAACGCCGGTCAAGGGTCCTGCCGGCAATGGTTTCGGCAAATTCAAGATATTCCGCAAAAGAAAGGGGCCTGGTGATAAATTGAACGTAGCGCCCGGAAAGGAGGCTGGATAATTCCGACGACAGGAGGGTTGAATTGGAGCCGGTAATGAAAATATCCGCCTGTTTTCCGGCAAATAAAGAGTTGACTACCTGTTCCCAGCCGGGAACGAGCTGCGCCTCGTCCAGAAGCAGATAAATTTTCCCGCCGTCCTTGATGCGGTTCTTTATTGTCCGGAACAATTTTTGGGCCTGGAGATCCCCGGGATCGGACATTTCCAGGTTTATATAGACAATTTCCCCCTCCGGTATGCCGGATTGGAGTAATTCTTCCCGCAAAAGTTCCAGGATGACGGATTTTCCGCTCCTCCGGATGCCGGTCAGTACTTT
>JAIRZS010000157.1 GCA_031267115.1 Treponema sp. | reverse complement strand
TGGAGGCAAGGCGTTTGGAAAGCAGCGCCAGCTGGATCTCCACTATCTTTCCAATCTCGTCCTTCCCCAGCCGGTTAAAGACAACCGTCTCGTCGATGCGGTTCAGGAATTCGGGGCGGAAACTCTGTTTTAAAAGCTCAAGGAGCGCCCCTTTTACATCCTCGTTCTTTTCCGCGCCAAGGATAAGGTCCGATCCAAGGTTGCTGGTCATAATGATGATGACATTCTTGAAATCCACCACCCTGCCCTGCCCGTCGGTAAGGCGGCCGTCGTCCAGAATTTGCAGGAACACGTTGAAAACTTCCGGGTGGGCCTTCTCGATCTCGTCAAAGAGGATCACGCTGTAGGGCCGCCTCCGCACCGCCTCTGTAAGCTGGCCCCCTTGCTCGTAGCCCACATAGCCGGGCGGCGCGCCGATAAGCCGGGACACCGAATGCTTTTCCCCGTACTCGCTCATGTCGATGCGGGCCAGGGCCTTCTCGTCGTTAAAAAGAAAATCCGCCAGGGTTTTCGCAAGCTCGGTCTTGCCTACGCCCGTGGGCCCCAGAAAGAGGAAGGACCCCAGGGGCCGCGCCGCGTCGGAAAGCCCGGCCTTGTTCCGCCTGATAGCGTCCGCCACCGCTTCTACGGCGGCCTTCTGGCCGACCACCCGCTGCTCAAGGACCTTTTCCAGGTCCAGGTACTTTTGCAGTTCCCCGCTGAGCATCTTGGACACCGGGATTCCCGTCCAGGCCGACACCACCAGCGCGATATCTTCCTCGCTCACCTCTTCGCGCAGCAGGGGGGCGGCCTGACCGCCCCCGCCCCGCTTCGCCCCCATCTGTTCAGTCAGGGCCGCCAGCTTCCTCTGGGCCTCGGGGATCCTGCCGTGCTTCATCTCCGCGGCCTTTGTCAAATTCCCCTCGCGCTCGTACCGGGTCTCCTCTATTTTAAGCTCTTCTATCTGCTGCTTTATGGAACGGATCCCTTCAATATCCTTCTTCTCGCCTTCCCAGCGGGCCTTCATGGCGTCCCGTTCCGCCGTAGTGTCCGCTATTTCCTTTTCAAGCCTGACCAGCCGTTCTTTGGACGAGGAATCATCCTCGCGGGACACCGCGTGCCTTTCAATCGAGAGCTGGAGCAGCTTCCGTTCAAGCTTGTCAAGCTCCGTAGGCCGCGAATCAAGCTCCATCTTGAGCCTCGACGCCGCCTCGTCAACAAGGTCTATCGCCTTGTCCGGCAGGAACCTGCTCGTGATATATCGGTCCGAAAGCGCCGCCGCCGCCACCAGCGCCTCGTCCTTGATACGCACCCCGTGATGCACTTCGTAGCGTTCCTGCAAGCCGCGCAGAATCGCTATCGTATCCTCGACAGAAGGCTCCGCCGTATACACCTGCTGGAAACGCCGTTCCAGCGCCGCGTCTTTTTCGATATGCTTGCGGTACTCGTCCAGAGTCGTCGCCCCGATACAGCGCAGCTCCCCCCGCGCCAGCGCCGGCTTGAGCAGGTTGGACGCGTCGGTCGCCCCCTCCGCCGCGCCCGCGCCAACCAACGTGTGCAGCTCGTCGATAAAAAGGATAATCTTCCCCTCGGAAGCCTGCACCTCGTGGATAACCGCCTTGAGCCTTTCCTCAAATTCGCCGCGGAATTTCGCGCCCGCGACCAGCGCCCCCAGATCCAGGGCCAGGAGCTTCTTCCCCTTAAGCCCCTCCGGAACATCGCCGGCCACAATACGCCGCGCAAGCCCCTCCGCAATAGCCGTCTTACCGACGCCCGGCTCGCCTATCAGCACCGGGTTGTTCTTGGTCCGCCTCGACAGCACCTGCATCACCCGCCGGATCTCCTCGTCCCGGCCAATCACCGGATCAAGCTTTTCCTGGCGCGCCAGAGCCGTCAGGTCCCGGCAGTATTTGTCCAGAACCTGGTACTTGCCCTCGGGATTCTGATCCGTAACCCTGGCGTTCCCCCGCACCTGCTTCAGGGCGTCCAGAATCGCGTTCTTCGTGACCCCCGCCTGCTTCAAAAGTTCCGCCGCCCGCCCTTCGCCCGCGGCAATGGCCAGCAGAAGGTGTTCTGCGGAGACAAATTCGTCTTTCAGGGCCGCCGCCTCCCCCTCCGCCTTCCCCAAAACCCTGGACGCCGCCGACGAAAGGTAAAGCTTCGCCGCGTCCCCGTAAATCTTGGGCGTCCGGGCCACCAACGCCTCAACGTCCGCGGCCAGGCGATCGGTATCCGCGCCAACCTGCTTTAAAATAGGCGGGACAATCCCCCCCTCCTGCGTCAGAAGGGCCAGCAAAAGATGCTCCGCCTCAATCTGGGCATGGTCCCCTTTCTGCGCGATTTTCTGGGCCTCTTCCAGGGCCTCCTGGGCTTTGATCGTAAATTTTTCGTAATCCATAATTACAAAATACCAAGACAGGCAAGCCTCCGGCAAGCAATTCCGCTCTACCAGCGCATCCCCGCCAAAACCCTATCGTCATCACTCCGATTCTGGGCGCATCCCAGGCCGACCTGCCCACAGGGCAGGACGCCCCGGGACCGGGCTTTCCGCTTGTATCTTTTTTGCCTCCGGCAAAAAAGGATACCGCTTCAATCCCTTGCGCAGCTGCCGCCCCTTCCGCAGCCCCCACGGCTAAATTTTTAACCGCGAAGTCGAATCGAACCGAAGGTTCGCAGTCGAAGAAGGAAAAGAAGTAAGGAAAAAATATCAGAAATAGTGCCAGGCACCGTTTTTTTGGATAAAAATTTATCCATAAATTTGGTGCCTGGCACCATATGCGTTCACTCGCTCGTATTGCGGCGGGGTTGGTTAATTGACCTCTTATCCTGTTAATGATATTTTGTAACTATGGAACAATCAAATACCCTGGACACCGAAAAGCTCAATAAAATAGTGGAAGATATTTTTGCCGGCGGAGAAAAAGCGGTAGCGGAATTTGATTATTCGGCGTACACAATCGAGGAACTCAAATATATCATGCATGAAATGGATGAACAAACCATAAAAGAGATCGACGAACTCATCGAAATCGCCGATGAATACGACAAGGAAAGAGACAAGGCCCAGAAAGCTAACTAACTCTCAGTAGCTTCTTTCAGTTTTTCAAGGGCCGCCTGGGCAGCTTTAGCTACTTTACTGAGAACTTCCGCCAGGTTGTCGTCTGTTACGGCTGTGCCGAGGTCTCCCTCCCCCGGCGCTTGCTCATCCCCCGTAAAACTCCTTTGATACCATTCCAATGCCCGCAGGGAGTCCCCTTGTTTATTGTAAACCAGCCCTATATTGTTGCATGTCATAGCTGTGTCGAGATGCCCTTCCCCCAGCGCTTTCTCCCGGACTGCCAGCGCCTTGTGGTACCATTCCAAAGCCCGCGGATAGTTCTCTTGTTTATCGTAAACTGCCGCTATGCTGTCGTATATTACGGCTATGCCGGGGCCTTCTTCCCCCGGCGCTTTCTCCCGGACCGCCAACGCCTTGTAATACCATTCCAGCGCCCGCGGGTAGTCGCCCTGGTTGTAGCAGCAAAGACCGCGATCTAAATAGCCTGCGGCATTGTTTGGATCAAGTGCTTGTTCCATTGTTTTTTCTCCGTTACTGCGGAATCTTGCGATGCTGTTGTATGTTGTGACTGTGTCGGGGTGTTCTTTTCCCAGTGTTTCTCACGGATCGCCAACACCTTTTGATGCCATTCCAACGCCAGTGGATAGTCCCCTTCCTTATCGCAAAAAAACGCTATGGTATTGCATATACTGACGGTGTAGGGGTGTTCCTCTCCCAGCGCTTTCTCCATGATCGCCAGGACCCTGTAATACCATTTCAACGCCTGCGGATAGTCCCCTTCCTTATCGCAAAAAAACGCTATGGTATTGCATATACTGACGGTGTAGGGGTGTTCCTCCCCCAGCGCTTTCTCCATGATCGCCAGGACCCTGTAATACCATTTCAACGTCTGCGGATAATCGCCCTGGTCAGCGTAAATTCCTGCTATAATGCTGTATGTTAGAGCGGTTTCGGGATTGTCTATCCCCAGCGCTTGCTCGCTGACCGCCAACCCCTTGTAATACCATTCCAATGCCTGCGGATAGTCCCCTTGCTTATCGTAAACTTCCGCTATGTTGTTGTATGTTGTGGCGGTTTCGGGGTGTTCCTTCCCCTGTAGGTGTTCACTGAGACCGACAGCCCGTTTCCTCCACCGCAGGGCTTTGGCGTAATCGGCGCCGGTCCCAATGCCCTCCTCATACATTCCCGCCAGTTGTTCAGCTGCGCTCAGGGCGGGTGGACCGGAGCCTTCCGCGGCAAGCTCCAGCAGCCCTGTCTCCCGGTCAAAATCTTTTTCCGGCTGCGCTTCGGGGGGTATCTCAGCGCCCCGCTCTTTTCTGGTGATGTCCATGCCGCATCTTCCTTCAACAGTCCTATGAATGGAAAAACAGCCTAATCCCAGGATATACCCTATCATACCCTGTGATAAGCCGCTACTGCCCCTCAGGCATACTGAGACGTTGTTCTATCCGGGCAGGAGTGGCGGATTGCCCTGAGACGGGGGGAGGGCGCCGGCTAGTATCGTATCTCTATTCAAACTGTGGATATAGGCGTTTAAGCTTAATTCGGGCATCGGCGGTGGTAAACCGCCAGTTGATGGTACACGCTTCTTTGTTCCGTCTTCGGTTCCACGCCTCCGCCTCTTTCCTCATCTGCTCTATGTCCGGTATCCTCCCCGATAATCCGTGGTTGTTGATCACATTCAGTTCTATCTCGGCCATGTTCAGCC
>JAIRZS010000363.1 GCA_031267115.1 Treponema sp. | reverse complement strand
TTGGGGAGGCGGGGCAGCCCCTGGACCCGAGGATTCATACGGTCAAGGCAAGCGCCGAATCGCCCCTGCCCCGCGAGCGGGTGGTCGAGGTACTCCAGAGCGGCTACGTGTATCAGAATGTCCTTCTGCGTAAAGCCGCGGTGGTGGTAAGCCGGGGGCAGGGGGGTTCCGGGGAAGATGAAGAAGAGGCAGAGACAGAAGCGGAAGCAGGGACGGCGGGTATTGGAATTGACAATATGGATGTGGAAACGGATTTTGGAATAGAAGCGGATGCTGGAATAGAAGATTCCGGGATCGAAGGTATTGGAATCGACGATCAATACCGGGATGCTGGCGGCTGGGACGAAGATGGAGCCGGGTACCAGGATGGAGGGGAAGATGAAGATACGGAAACCCGAAATACCGGTGATGATGAACAGAATCAGGATAAAGGGGGATGGAACTGGTGAGCAAAATAGTCGGTATAGATTTAGGAACATCGACATCGGAGATTGCCGGTATTGTTGACGGGACGCCCAAGCTTTTCCCGAATACCCAGGGGAAGCTGGTGACGCCTTCGGTGGTGCATATTGCCCAGGACGGCTCGATCATTGTGGGCGAGGAAGCTGCGGAATACCTTTTTACCCGGCCCGACTGTACCTTTATGGAGGTTAAGCGGCTTACCGGCAGCGGCGAGAAACTCAACGCCCATGGGAAGGAATACGCGCCGGAGGAGATTCAGGCTATGCTCCTGCGTTACCTGGCCGGCTGCGCGGAAACAAGCCTGGGGGAAAAGATCGACCGCGCCGTGATTACTGTTCCGGCTTATTTTACCGACGTGCAGCGGCGGATGACGGCGAAAGCGGGGGAACTCGCGGGCCTGCAGGTGGAACGCATCATCAACGAGCCTACCGCCGCGGCGCTGGATTACGGCCTTTCAAACCTTAAAGAATGCAAGAATGTGCTGGTCTACGATCTGGGAGGCGGCACCCTTGATGTTACGGTACTGGAGCTTTTCGAAGGGATCATTGATGTAAAGGCGAGCAACGGCAACAACCGTCTGGGGGGCAAGGATTTTGACGAAATTATCATGGCCCATCTTGCCGATGCTGCGGGGGATGAACGCGCCCTTATGCGGCTTAAAAAATCCGCGGAGGACTGTAAAATCGCCCTGAGTTCCCAGGATGAATACAAGGTGTCCCTTCCTTTCCTCCTGACCGGCGGCGACGGAAAACCGGTTTCAGTGGAAAAGGCTGTCAGCCGCCGGGATTTTGAGGAGTGGGTGTCGGAAAAAGTTTTTTCCACCAGGGACCAGATGATGAGCGCCCTCGCGGACGCGAAACTGAGCCCGCAGGATTTGCAGATCGTCCTCCTTGTGGGAGGCTCCACGCGGATCCCCTGCGTAAAAAAGCTGGTGGAGGATACCCTGGGGTCTGTCCCCCGCTCGCTGGTAGACCCCGATCTGACGGTGGCCCGCGGCGCGGCGATTCAGGCGGGGCTTATCGAGGGCAGCATTAACAACGAAGACCTGGTGCTGACCGATGTTTGCCCCTATACCCTGGGAACAGCGCCCCTGCAAAGAGGCTTGTTTGGCGGGCGGCGGATATTCGATCCCCTTATCCCGAGAAACACTACGATTCCCACTGAAAAAACGGCGGTCTACTCTACAGTCGCGGATTACCAGACCCAGGTGGTTATTGACGTGTACCAGGGGGAATCTTCTGATCCGGATAATAACGAGCGGCTCGGGGAGGTACACCTTACAGGAATCCCCCCTGCCCGGAAGGGGAAGGAACAGATTGACGTAAGCTTTGGTTACGATATGAACGGCATACTCCAGGTAAAGGCAAGCGTGGTGTCTACCGGCAAGCAGGTTTCCGCCGAAATCAGCACTACGGGCGTAAAGGCCAAACCTTCTCTGGATATATCGAAATGGGAGCAGGCGGAAGGGGCGCGGAGGTTCCGTCCTCTGGTACGCAAAGCCGAAAAACTGATCGCCTCGGGCAAGGATGTGGGCGACGATGTCAGCCTGCTCCTGCGGCGGCTCAAGGAAGCGATACTGTTACAGGATCAGGAACAGGCCGACGATCTGCGCGATGAATTGCTGGACATGGTTGAACTGCTGGAAAAGGTGAATGAACTGCCATGACAACAAGCCCGGAGGAAATGGGGAGGCGCTGTTTCAGGCTGGCCCTTGGGGCGGCAAAACGGCGGGATTTAAACGCCGCCCTGGGTTATGCGTCTTTTGCCCGTATCCTGGACCCGGGGCACGGCGACGCGGCGCGCCTTGAGGAAATCTGCCGGTATGAGCTTGGAGAGGGTACGGGCGGGGCGCGGGATGAGGGCTTTGAACGGCTGATCCTCCTTGCCGGGCAGAAAAAGTGGAAAAAGGCGGCAAACGCGGCGCGGAATCTTCCCGGCCAAAACGTGCGGCTCCTTAATATACAGGGCTGCCTTTGGGCGCTGGCGAAACATTATGTGCAGGCGGCGGGTTGTTTCGCCGGGGCTTTGGCCAGGGACAGGGGGAACAGGCTCGCCGCGGAAGCTCTTGCCGAACTTGGCAGGCGGCGGGTTTGTTTTTGGAGGTTTTTTTGACCCTCTTTGACGAAGTAGAAGAAGAAGCAAGAAAAAGCTATTACGAAACACTGGGTGTAGCGGAAACCGCTGAAGAGGCGGAGATAAAGCGGGCGTACTTCGGCATGGTGCGCAAGTACCAGCCCGATCGTTTCCCCGAGGAATTCAAGGAAATCCGCGCGGCTTACGAAACCCTTACCGACCCGGAAAAACGCGCTGAATACGACATGGTTGGCAGCCTGCCCCCTTCCGCCGCAGCAATGTTCCGCGACGCCCAATGGTTCGAACATGCCGGAAGGTACGGCAAGGCGGCGGAGTGTTACCGGAAAATTCTGGAACGCTATCCTGAATTGGACAGTATCAGGGAACAGTACGCGCGGTCCCTTTCGTCGGACGACAAAACCGGCAAAGCGGCGGAAGCCTGGGAGGAGCTTTGCCGCAGGCATCCGGACAACTCCGGGTATTTGAGGGAACTTGGCCGGAGTTATGCTGAACGCGGCTGGACCAGGAAAGCCCTTGATACGGCGCAGCGGGCCATTGACCTTGACCGGTCTTCTATTGAAGGCTGGCTATTATTTATCGAGTGTACCATTGAGCAGGCCCGGAAAAACGGGCAGGATTTATTTGAACGTCTGCACGCCCTTTCCCTTGAGGCGCTTAAGGCGGTTCGCGCGGTCAAAAAGGACGAGTGGAAAAAAATCCTCCTTTATGTCCACGCGCTGGTTACTTCCGGTACTAAGAATATCAATGCCGCCAGGGACAATTTGCGGGAAATCATCCGGCTGGTACGCGAAGGCGGCCGGAACGGGCAGGACGAAGGCAGTTCGGCCTTTCGGGAGATACTGGAAGTTATTCCGACCGCCGGCCTGGGGGAACTGTACCCGGATCTCAAAAAAATGTCGGAACTGCTGCCGGATACAAGCGACGCAAGGTTACTGAGGAAACTCAATGAGGTAAAGATTTCTTTTGAAATTCAGGGCCTCATGGATAAAGGCTTTCACGTACTTTTCCACGATCTTCTTAACTTATTGAACTTCAAATTTAACGATGCCGAAGACAAGCTTGAAATAATAGCGATGGAACATAACATCATCGAAAATAGCGCTCTCTACTACCCTCAGCTCAGGCGTTTGAAGTCGGAGTTTCCCGAACTTTACGCGCTCCACAGTTCTTTCTTTAACGAGGCGCTGCGTACCCGCGATCCGGAAAAGATGCTGTACCAGCGCGAAAAAAAATACAGTAAGCTAAAGCGCGAAATCGGTTTAGTAGACGAGGACCCGGAATACGAGGCCGAACAGCCCGTCCGCCGCGCCGAACCAAAAGTGGGCCGCAACGATCCCTGCCCCTGCGGCAGCGGCAAAAAGTACAAAAGGTGCTGCGGGGCGTGAGTTGTCCCATCTGCACCCCTGCCGGACATCAATGCCCCGGATTATCCTGCCGGTAGGGATCCCCGCCGTTCATCATGCCGACATACACCATCATTTCCTTGCGGGAACTTACGCCCAGCTTTGCGTAGATGCGCTTGTTATGGGTCTTGATGGTATTCATGGACAGGTATAGGGTATAGGCGATTTCCTTGGCGGAATGGCCCTGGGCGTACAGGTTGAATACGGAGCGTTCGGCTTTTGAAAGGGTGGCAAGGTTTTTCAGGAAAACGGTAAAATGCGCCGTAAGCGTTACGGCGGCCTGGATAGTTTGCTTTCCCGTTTCCGCACTTGCGCCGCTTTGGGCGGCCCGTTCGTCCCGCTCGGCAAGGAAGGCGAAAAGATCGTCTATCTCCCGGATATGGGTCTTTTCGTAATCCGAAAGGCCCTTTTCTTTTACGCTGTCAATGGCGCGGTACACCGGGGTAAAATATCTCTGGCTAAGGGGTATGGCCAGGGCGACGCTGAGGACCAGGAGAACCAAAAGCAGCGCCAGTATGCCCCGGTTTCTCCGCATCACATAGGCGTCGAGATCGCTTTGGGGCATCATCACCGCCGCGGCCCACTGCTGGCCGCTGTAGACGGCGTTGTTGGGGTACAGTTTGACGGGCCGCCACAGGCCCGCGTAACGCCCCTCCGAATCGGTAAAAGTGGGAAGCGCGCCTTTGTTTTCCCCAATCGAGAGGACGCCGGATAACTTGAAACGGGTTCCCTGGTTGGCGGCTATCAGGGACCGGGAAGCGTCGAAAAAATTGTTGTTCAGCGGCCCGAATACCGAAAAAACCCGCCGGTGTATGGAATTGTCCGGGACATTTTGCAGTTTGAACAGCATATCGCTGATATCGAAACCGCAGACCCCCAGCACGGCGCCGTTCGAGGCCCGCAGGGGGACGCAGAGGCGTATCACTTCCCGGTAATCGCCTTCGGAAACCGAAGCGGGGACCCAGTAATAGAGCCGGGAAATATCCATGTCTACCCGGGCGAACTTCATAGTTTCATGCCAGAAATCGCCGGGGCTTACGGTGAATTCCATGGTCCACTGGGGCCGCATGTATAAGCCCCATTCCCGGACAAGGGAGCGGGGGCCTTTAAGATAATGGAGGGAAGAAGCCGACCTGTTCAGGACATTGGGTTCCGAGTTTTGGATCGCGATGCCCGCGCGGGAATTTTCCGCGCCCGGAGCCGCCGGGTTTACCGTGGCGTTCAGGGCAACGTATATCCCGCTGACTATGTTCTTTTCCAGGGCAGTGATGAGGGGGTCCATAAGGCTCCGCAGCACCGGCTCAATCAGGCCCGGCGTCTTTCGGAGATCCTCCGGCGAGGCCCCCAGGGAATCGAGTTCCCACTCGATCTGTTCCGTAAGCTTTTTGGACAGGGAAACGCCCTCCGCGGAAAGGACGCTGTACCCGCTTTCAAGCCTGTTGGCGATATGGGCAAGTTCGTTTTCAAGGAAAACCTTGTTTTCGGTAAGGCCCAGGGAAAACACACCTGTCGAAAAGAGTATAAGGGCGGAAACCAGAATGATGGCGGCGGCGAAAACCGCGAAAAAGGCGGAAAGACGCAGGGAAAGGGAAAAATTGTTTCTTTTAAAACCCCTGAATTTTCCCGGCGAGAAGAACCGCCGTACCGGGTTGAAAATATCCTGAAACGCCATGCCGCCGCCTTGCCCGACCCGCCCCTAACGGGCAAAGGCCGCGAAAAGTTCCCCGCTTACCCTGGCGGCGTCCTCGCCGGCGGCCACCCTTTGGCGGCCCTCCTGCATGGCCCGCTTGACGGCGGCCTCGTATTCGCGGGTTATGCGGTCTATGCCGTCCAGGTTCGGCGCGACAATAAAGTCGTACTGCTCGTAGATCTGCGCGGTCGCCCCCATAAGCCGCCTGACAGCGCTGTTCCCCGCCGCCTCGGTCCCGCCGGTCATTTTTTTCCCGAAGGCGTCATAGGTTACGGGCAGATAGCCCGTGGAGGCGACGAAGCGCATATTCTGGTCCGGCGCGGTAAACCATTTGAGGAAAAGCGCCGCCGCCGTTTCCTTTTGGGGCGTGGATTTGGCGACCGCCATGCCCGCCCCCCGCTGGAGGGCTACCTTTGCGCCGCCCTCGAACACCGGGTAGGGCAGGACAAGGTATTCAACTTTTTCGCTGGTATTGTCCGCGTAGGTTACCGTGTCCCCGTAAAACAGTATGCCCGCCGTGGAGCCTGTGGAGGCGGTTATTTCCCCGGCTTTGGAAAGGCTGCTGGAATAGTTATCCGCTACCGCATAAGCCCCCGCAAGGGCCGGCGGTACGCAGATATCCCAAATTCTTCTATAAGTACCCGCGCCGGTGTCCGGCCTGCCGCTGCCTGCAAAATCCCCGCCAAGCTGGGCCATGCCCACCATGGCGATATTGAACCAGGAATCCGCCGTAAAGAAAGCCTTGCCGTCCCCCGGAATATCCGGGGTCTGGCTGTCGGTCCATTGGTAGTAATGCAGAGCCGCCGAAGCCAGCCCCTCAAAGGTAGAAAGGTTTTCGACCCTTCCGGAAGCGGCGGAAAAACGGTCAAAAAATGTCTTGTTTACAAAAAGCGCCTCGGTGCTTTTTGCCACCGGAAACACGTAGAGCTTTCCGTCGGAAAGGCGGCCCTCTTCCACGAACCGGGGCAGATAGGCCGAAAGTTCCTTCTCCGTAAAGAGATCGTCCAGGGGGGCAATAAGCCCCGCCTTTTCCAGAACCATAGCCATAGCCGGGTAAACCGCCGCAAGGTCCGGCATCTTTGGAACGCCGGGGTCCCCGGCGGCGATCTTCGAGAGCTGCTCGTTCAGTTCCCGGGAAGCGGAGATGGAGGTAACGCTGATAATCACCCCCTGTTCCCGGCCCCGGGAGGCGTTGAACTCGTCGACAAGCTCGTCCATAGTCTCCTGAAGTATGCCGCCGTAATTGTGCCACATGGTGATGGTTACAGGTTCCCGGGAATTTAAACCGGCCTTCCCTTTGCAGCCGGCCGCGAGGACGGCGAAGGCCAGGCAAAGCGCCCGGCGCATTGTTTTCCGTTTGTTGCTTTTCATCATATCACCCCATTCTAGCAAAATTTTTCCGCCTGTAATCAGAAATCACCCCAAAATCACCCCAATTTTTCTTCAAAAATCACCCCTGGGGTGATTACAGGTTTCCAAATCCGGTTAAAAATCACATAAAACCGGATTTGGCGGGCAAGGAATTATAACCTTTTGTACGCCGATTTAACGAGAATGGCGCCGGAGTTTCCGGCCAGGTCCAGGGGCGTTGCGTCGCCAGGCCCAGGGGCGTTGCGGAATGAAAACGCGGAGCGTTTTCATTTTCGAAGTTTTGCCAAGCAAAACTTCTGGGTACTGTCTGAATTTGGGGGCGTTGCGGGGGCGGAAAGCGACTGGCCGTCAGCCCCCGCAGAGGGGGTAGGGCGCAACCGTGTTGCGCCCGTAGGGGGAGACTTCCCCCTCCTTGAACTTCTTTCTATTGGTAACGAGAATACCGCCGGAGTTTCCGGCTTTGGCAGGGGGCAACTCCTCCTGCCGTTTATCTGCGGGAGAAAAATTCTCCTGCCGTGAAATAGTTTTACCGGCCCGCCGGTCGCTTTCGCGGCCAATTCCGGGAGGCCGGTTCAAGGAGCATACCATGAAAAGGAAACATGGCGTATTGTTCGGCTTTGCCGTTTTTTTAACAGCGGCAATTTTAGTTTTTGCAGGCTGCCCTGCGGACGGAGGAGGGGATGGCGGCTCCTCTGACCCGTCCGACCCCCAGACCGCCGTTTACACAAGCACCGATGCCGGCGGCAACACCTATACCATGACGGTAACCGAAACCGTGCCGCCCGCCGCAAGCTATAACAGGGCCTATACCGCCAAGGCGGAGGATGTCTATGAACTGCTTATCGCCTATGCCAACGGCAGCCCGTCGAAAAAAAGCAAAGGGAAGGTGCTAAGCGTCCAGGACGGGGGCGTAGTGGTACTCCAGCCTACAGTTAATGTGAACGTAACGTTTAATGTAACGATAAACGTTACCACGGGCGCAATGACCAATATTACAGCGCCCAACGGCATTGCCTGCGAAGACAACACCACGGCGGCGGTCCCTTCCGAGGGTCTGACCCTGAACCCCGCCGCGCCGCTGTACTTTAACGCGCTTGCGGCCAACGGCAGCCAAACCGAAGCCACAACCCAGCTTTCGCTCACCTTGGCTTCGACAGCGGCGGGGACAAGCGGCGTAGAAACCGTCGGCCTTGAGGCTTCCCATATCACGGTTACGCCGAACACCGCACTGACAAAAGGGGCGCTGAGCTTTTCGGGCGGCAAATGGCTTCTTGCGGTAAGCGGCGTTGGTTCTACCCAGACCGTTACCGTAAGCATAGCCGGGCTTGATGGTTACGCCCTGGTCCCCGTGTCAAGAACAGCGACCGTTTTTGACGGGAAATCCTCCGTTATTTCCGATCCGGAAATAACCGGTTCCATAACCCAGGATTCTATTCTGGGAGAGGCGGGGCAGCAAAAAACCTATGTATACAACGGGATGGGCCAGTTCGAGATAACCAATAACGCCACCCTTACGGTGCTGCCGGGAACCACAATCCGGTTTACCAAGAGCGGGGCCGGTATCGCGGTACAGGACGGCTCGACCATAAAGCTGAACGGGACCGCCGTGCTTCTGGACGCCGAAGGCGCCCCGGTATTGGGCGCGGACAACGAGCCGCTCAGCGGCCATGTCAGGCTTATCGGCGGGACCGCGAAAGGTTCCTGGGGCGGAGTAACAATTCGTTCCAAGACGGACAACAGCTTTGATTACGTGGATATCCTGAACGGCGGCAGCGGGACCGCGGCGTATAGCTGCGTGGTTCATGTCTATCCCGGAAGCCTTTCGATGACCAACAGCCTTATCGACGGTTCCGCCTCCAACGGCATTACCACCGAGGGCGGCGGGGTTCTGACCGCCTTTTCGCAAAATACCGTCAGCAACTGCGGTAAAGCGCCTGTTTACGCTTATTCCAACCTCTGGTCTTTGCGGAATATAGCGGGCGATAATGTCTTTACCGGGAATACCAACGGCTACATCCATGTTAACAGCGCCGGTGCCACAAACGCCGACATGACTATACGGAAACTTTCTATACCCTGGCAGTTGTACAATAGATTCAATGTAAATGAGTCCGCAAAACTGACCGTAGAGCCGGGTACAATAATCCGTTTCGATTCCGGCGCGGGTATTACTGTCGCATCTACCGCCGCCGTCGTTATGGACGGCACTGAGGACCAGCATATTGTTTTGAGCGGCATTACTACCAACGCGGGCGCGTGGGGAAATGTTGATATCCGTTCAAAACGGAACGAGAACTCCCTAAGTTATGTGGATATCCTGAACGGCGGCGGCGGAACCGCAGCCTGGAGTTCCGCCCTCTACCTGTACGGCGGCGCTGCGGATGTGAATAATTGCACTATCGTTAATTCCGGTTCCAACGGCCTTACTACCGAGAGCGACGGTTATCTGCGGACCTTTGCCGGAAACGCCGTTAACAAGAGCGGCAAA
>JAIRZS010000115.1 GCA_031267115.1 Treponema sp. | reverse complement strand
GAAACCTACATCAACATGATATGGCTGGGCCTCGGCGTCGGCGCTGTTGCCCTGGTTATTATCTATATATTGATCCGGGTTTTGAGTATCCGGATACCCTTAAAGCCCTTCTTTCTGGGAACGAGCATCCTGCTTTTTGTCATGTCCATTACCTTTGTCGGGAACGGCGTAAAGGAACTCCAGGAGGGAAACGTCATCGGCGTTACCCCGGTTTCGGGAGTCGCCTCCATTGACATACTGGGGGTCTACCCTACCCTGGAAACCCTGATTCCCCAGCTTGCCCTGCTGGTGATCACCGCCGCCACCTTTATTATCCAGATCCGGCGGTGGAAAGGGGCAAAGCCCGCAACGGCGTAGGGGTATTCACGCGGTATTAACTCAGGTCTTTAGACCATGAGAAAAAATTTATAAGGAGCAGTACAATGAAAATCAGAAATCTGATGGTACTTCTTTTGATTGCGGTGTGCGCTTCCGCGGCTTTTGCCGGCGGCGGGAAGCAGGCGGGCAGCAGGCCGGCCAGTACGGTCAACCCCGGCGAGGACGCCGGCTTTGAGGAATTCCCCCTTGGGGACGACTTCGTGCTGGGGCCCCTCAATGTGGCGGGGGTTTATTTCCAGCCTGTGGACATGCTTCCGGCGGCAGCGGGGCTTCCCGCTTCCCAGTCGGACATGCATATGGAAGCGGATATTTCCGCCGCTGAAAACGATCTCGGCTACGGGGTGGGGGATTTTGTACCCAACCTGACGGTCCTGTACGAGATCACCAGATCCACCGGGGAAAAGGTGGAAGGCACTTTTATGCCCATGAACGCGAGCGACGGCCCCCACTACGGCGCCAATGTTAAACTGCCCGGCGTTGGCGGGCCCGGAACATACACGGTGCGGTTCCTCATCCAGAACCCCGAAGCCCAGGGCTATGTGCTCCATGTGGACGAAGCCACCGGCGTTCCCGGCAGATTCTGGGGCGCGCCCCTGGTGGCGGAGTGGACGGTAGACTACGCCGGCCCCGCCTGGTAAAAAAAGGTGAGTTTTGAAGGGCGGGAGTCCGCTCCCGCCCTTCCTGCGAAAAAAAGAGAAAATGCTTAGATATCTTGTACAGGTAGTTGAGAATTTACTGGGGGCCGGGATACTTACGGCCTTGCTGTTTGCCGCCGCCCGCCGGGGGGAAAATGAAGGCAAATGGGAAACCGCCCGGAGGAGAACGGTACGCGCCCTTTGGGGCTGCGCCGCCGGTACGGGGGCCGCCCTTGTCCTCGCGGTATTACGCCGCATCACCGCCCTGATCAACCGGGGTTTTTTTAATCTCTGGATACTGTCTTTCGCCATTGTGTCCGGCATCCTTTACCTTCTTTTCCAATGGAGGATATTACCCAGGCTTTTGCGGAAAACGGCTTTTGTTCAAAAGAGGCCGTTTCTGGCCGAAGCTATTCCCGACTATACAGCCGCCCTCCTCCTGGGGGCTTTGCTGTTTTACGCCCTGCCTACTATTTTCCTTTACCCCGCGGAATTTGTCCTGGCAGGGGAAAGCGTATTCAGTACCGATTTTCTTTTTAAGCTTATCGGCTTTGCCGGGGGCCTGGCGGCGGTTGTCCTTACCGCCTTCGCCCTTTACAGAACCGGCAGGGCGCTGCCGGAATTATTTTTAAGGATAACCCTTACCGCAGCCCTCCTGGCCAATATCTGCAGCCAGGCGGTCGTTATCGTGCAATTCCTGCTGGCCCGGCGCATGATTCCCATGATACGCTGGCTTTTCGCCCTTATTGTCGCGGCGGTCAATCATAATATTGTTTTTCTTTACGGTTTCATGGGCCTTGGGCTTTTACTGCCCCTTGCGGTCTTTATCAGAAGTTTTAAGCCCCTGTCGGCCTGCGGCAACCCGGCGAAACGGCGGAAGCTCCGGTTTTTCCGGCGTACAAACCGGCGCATGTGCCTGACCGTGGCGGCGGGGTTTGCCCTTTCGGTTTTTCTCCTTACCTTTGTCAAGAGCTATATCGCGCGGGGGGTCGTGCTTTCTCCCGCGGAGCCTATGGCCCTGGCGGGGGATGAAATTATTATCCCTATTGCCCAGGTGGAAGACGGCCATCTCCACCGTTTTGTGTATACGGCTTCGGACAATACCGAGGTGCGCTTTATCGTGATCAGGAAAAACGCAGTAGCCTACGGGGTAGGCCTTGACGCCTGCGATATATGCGGCCCCACAGGCTATTACGAACGGAAAGACGAGGTTATCTGCCGTCTCTGCGACGTGGTAATGAACATATCCACCATCGGCTTTAAGGGGGGCTGCAACCCCGTCCCCCTGGCCTACGCCCTGAGAAGCGGGTCCATGATAATAGAAACAGCCGACCTGGAAAAGGAAAAAACCAGGTTTAAATAGTGTCTGTCCACAAAGTCGGTTACTTTGCGGACAGACCTTGCATTTTTTCGCCTAAAGGCTGCAAAAATGCGGTTTTCAAGGAAGTCTGTCCATAATGTGTCTACATTATGGACAGACTCCAAATAGGAGAAGAAACCATGTTTTGGAGAATGGTACGGGGAACCCTTTTCAGGCAGAAGGGCAAGATGCTCATGGTGGCCTTTACCATCGCCCTGGGCGCGTCCCTGGCGACGGCTATGCTGAACGTGATGCTCGACGTGGGGGATAAGGTAAACCAGGAGCTTAAAACCTACGGGGCCAATATCAATGTCCTTCCCCGGGGGGCGTCTTTGCTGGACGATCTCTACGGGGTAAGCGAGGGTTCCGGGGTATCGGACAAGTACCTGGACGAGGCGGAACTGGGAAAGATCAAAACCATTTTCTGGGCTTTTAATATTGTAGATTTTACCCCCTATCTCAACGCCCGCGCCCGCCTGGTTTCGGCCCCTGCCGGAACCGGGGAAGCGAAGCTGGTTGGCACCTGGTTCAGCCACCACCTGGAACTGCCCACCGGCGAAAGCCTGGACACGGGGATGCGGAACCTTAAAAACTGGTGGGATCTGCGCGGCCGCTGGCTTGCCGACAGCGATACCGGCTGCGTTATGGCCGGGGAGGCCGCCGCGGCAAAGTACGGCCTTAAACTGGGGGATACCGTGGCCTTCCAAACCGGGGAGGGAAGCCGGGAATTTACCCTGGAGGGGATCTTCAGCGCGGGCGGCGACGAGGACGAGGCGTTTTACCTGCCCCTGGCAAGCGTCCAGGAGCTGGCGGACAGGCCGGGCCTGGTAAGCCGGGTCGAGGTGAGCGCCCTTACCACCCCGGACAACGAGCTTTCCCGCAGGGCGGCCCAGGACCCCAAGAGCCTTTCGATAAAGGAAATGGAAACTTGGTACTGTACCGCGTATGTAAGCGCCATTTGCTACCAGATAGACGAGGTAATAAGCGGCGCGGTCTCCAAGCCTATAAGGCAGGTGGCGGAATCCGAGGGCGCTATTCTGGAAAAGACACAGCTTCTCATGCTCCTTATCACCATACTAAGCCTAGCCGGTTCCGCCCTGGGAATCTCCAACCTGGTAACGGCCAGCGTGATGGAACGGGCCGCCGAAATAGGGCTGCTTAAGGCGGTGGGGGCCTATGACGGCCCCATATCCGCGCTGGTGCTTACGGAAATTATTATTACCGGAATCCTGGGGGGGACGGCGGGCTACTTTGCGGGCCTGGGCTTTGCCCAGGTAATAGGCCGGTCGGTTTTCGGTTCGGCCATTGACATCAAGCCCATGGTGATACCGCTGGTGGCGGTGCTGGTGTTCCTGGTTACCCTGGCGGGGAGCCTGCCCTCCGTCCGGCTCCTCCTCTCCCTCCGGCCCGCCGAGGTGCTTCATGGCAGGTAAAAGGGAGGGGGAATGAACAGGCAGCGTTTTTACCTAAAGATGGTGGTAAGCTCCCTGCTGCGGCGCCGTTCCCGGATGATCGTGGCCCTCCTCGCGGTGGCTATAGGCGCTACCATACTTTCGGGGCTTATAACTATTTACTACGACATACCCCGGCAGATGGGCCAGGAATTCCGGTCTTACGGGACGAATTTCGTGCTGATCCCCGCGGGGCAGGATGCCCTTATGGACACGGAACGGGCGGAGGCGGCCCTTGCCCGCCTGCCCCGCGAAGGCCTTGTCGGCGCGGCGCCCTACCGCTACCAGATGATAAAGATCAACGAGCAGCCGTTCATGGCGGCGGGGACAGACCTGGCGGAGGCCCGGAAAACAAGCCCCTACTGGTTTGTATCAGGCCGCTGGCCCGGGGCCGCCGGGGAGGCCCTTATCGGCCAGGAAGTGGCGGACACGATCCGGCTCCTGCCGGGAAGCCCTTTTACCGTTACCGGGACCGGCCCTTCCGGGAAGGCTTTTAGCCGGGATTTTGAGGTTTCGGGGATTATGCAGTCCGGCGGCACCGAGGAGGCCTTTGTCTTTATGGCCCTGGGCGATCTTGAGGCCATGACCGGGGAGGAGGGGAAAATCGACGTGGTTGAGTGCAGCGTCTCCGCCCCTGCCGAAACCCTGGAGGCCCTTGCCGCGCGGATAGCCGGGGAGGTCCCGGGGGTAAGCCCCAGGCTGGTAAAGCGCCTTACTGAATCCGAGGGGGCGGTGCTTACCAAGCTCCAGGCCCTGATATACCTGGTGACGGTGATTGTCCTGCTCCTTATCATGATCTGCGTGGCTACCACGATGATGGCGGTGGTGGCCGAACGGCGGCGGGAGATTGGCCTGCGCAAAGCCCTGGGCGCGGCAAACAGCAGCCTTGCAGCCGAATTCCTGGGGGAGGGAATCTTCCTGGGCGGCCTGGGGGGGCTTCTGGGCGCGGTCTTCGGCTTTGTGTTCGCCCAGGGGGTGGGGCTTAACGTGTTCAGCCGGTCCATTGCCTTCCAGCCGCTGCTCCTGCCGGTTACCATAGCGGCGTCGATCATCGTTACCGGGGCTGCCTGCATTATCCCGGTACGGAGCGCCGCGGATGTGGACCCTGCTATCGTGCTGAGAGGCGAGTAAAGTGCGGAGCGCTTCCGGACTGCACAAGGGATTGGAGCGGTATCCTTTTGGCGCCGCAGGCGGCAAAAGATACAAGCGGAAAGCCCGGTTTCCGGCGCGGGGCGCCGGAAATGCGCCCAAATTCGAATGAAAATACGTTTTACGGAGTCTGCTATGGATTTGCTGGAGTTACAGGATATTTCCAAAGCCTATGGGTCCCTCCAGGCCCTGCGGGATATCAACCTTACGGTTAAGCAGGGGGAATGGCTTGCGATTATGGGGCCTTCCGGGTCGGGGAAAACTACCATGATGAACATTATCGGCTGTATGGACAAGCCTTCGGCGGGGCAGCTTATCCTGGACGGCGTGAATATTTCGCGGGAGAGCGCGAGGAACCTGACGGCTATAAGGCGGGACAAGATTGGGCTTATCTTCCAGCAGTTCCACCTGGTAAATTACCTTACCGCCCTGGAAAATGTTATGGTGGCGCAATACTACCACAGTATGCCGGACGAAAAGGAGGCGATGGAGGCCCTGGAACGGGTTGGGCTGGCCTCGCGCGCCAGGCATCTTCCCAGCCAGCTTTCGGGGGGGGAGCAGCAGCGGGTCTGCATCGCGAGGGCCCTTATCAACTACCCCATGCTGATCCTGGCGGACGAGCCTACGGGAAACCTGGACGAGGCCAACGAGCAGATTGTCATTGATATTTTCAAGAAGCTCCACGCCGAGGGGAGCACTATTATTGTGGTAACCCATGACCCGGAGGTGGCGGAAGACGCGGAACGGACTGTGGTTCTGGAACACGGGCGCCTGGCGCGGATTATTGCAAACACCAGGTAAGCTGCTGTGCCGCGAAGATATACCGGGCCAAGTTTATATTAAGGGAAAGGAGGAAGGCTTTTATGAAAAAGGGACGCTTTTGTTTTTTGGGGATTGCGGTTCTGGCGGCGGCGATGCTGGGAGGCTGCGGGAAAGCGGCTTACCGGGACGGGGTCTATACCGGGAGGAGCGGCGAGGACGATACGGGCGCCTGGGGGGAGGTAACGGTTACTATTGCCGGGGAGCGGATCGCAGACTGCCGGTTTGTTACCTGGCAGAAAGACGGGACCGCCAAGGACGAAAATTACGGCAAGGTAAACGGGGAAATTTCCAGCCAGGATTTTTACAATAAAGCCCAGCTCGCGGTCCGGGCCATGGAGAAATACGCCGAAACCTACCGGGAGACCGGGGATCTTAAAAAGGTAGACGCCGTGAGCGGCGCTACTATCGCCTACGACCAGTTTATCGAAGCGGTGGAAGCCGCCCTGGAAAAAGCCGGGAAATAAGCGGCGCAGCAATTAGCAATTAGCAATTAGCAATTAGCAGTTAACAGTAAAAGGGGGGCCTGTTACCAAACCGCGGGCGCGCAGCGCGGCAGGCCGCCGTCCGGCCCCCCTGCGCTCCGGCCCCGCCCCGCGTGTCCTCCGCTACCCCCCCAAGTAAAGAATTACCGCAAAGTCGAGTAACAATTAACAATTAACAATTAACAATTAGCAGATAGCAGGTCTTCCATTGCTCATTGTTCATTCCTCATTGCTCACTGTTCATTGTTCATTGTTCATTGCTCACTGTTCATTGCTCACTGTTAAACTCACTGTTGAACTTGACTATGCCGGGAAAGGGGTGTAGAATTTTCACAATTTTGGTGGAAAAGGGGGAAACGATGGCTAACAGCATGGCTGACGACAAGCATCCGGGCAGGCCCGGCCCCGCGGTAGTGTACTGTAAATC
>JAIRZS010000313.1 GCA_031267115.1 Treponema sp. | reverse complement strand
GACATTTCCAGGTTTATATAGACAATTTCCCCCTCCGGTATGCCGGATTGGAGTAATTCTTCCCGCAAAAGTTCCAGGATGACGGATTTTCCGCTCCTCCGGATGCCGGTCAGTACTTTAATAAAAGGGGTATCTATGAAAGGCCGAATCCGGGCTAGATATTTTTCCCGTACAAGCTGCATACAGAAAATATAGCGGAAACAGGTTCATCGATCAAGAGTTTTGTCGACTATAATCGATGATTTTTGTAAAAATATAATTTTTGTCTGTTATAATCGACAAAAATCATAAAATACGGTTTTCGTCGATCATAATCGACAATTTTCCTATCCGGCTTTATCACGGAACGCGCAAGGGATTGAAGCGGTATCCTTTTTTGCCGCAGGCAAAAAAGATACAAGCGTAAAGCCCGGTCCGCGCGCCACAGGCGCGCGGATGCGCCCTACTCTACCGTCACCGATTTAGCCAGGTTGCGGGGTTTGTCCGGGTCAAGGCCCCGCTGTACCGCGCAGTAGTAGGCGTAAAGCTGGCAGGGGATCACCGACAGAATCGGCGTCAGGGGGTCGCAGGTGCGGGGTATGCGGAAAATTTCATCCGCGGTCTTGTCGAAGCAGGCAACATCCTCGTAGGTGATTACCAGCGTGGCGGCGCCCCGGGCTTTTACCTCTTTTATATTGGAATCCATCTTGTCGAAAAGGGCGCTCTGGGTGCAGATTGCCACTACCAGGGTCGAAGTATCCACCAGGGCGATAGGGCCGTGCTTGAGTTCCCCCGCGGCAAAAGCTTCCGAATGGGTGTAGCTTATCTCCTTGAGCTTGAGGGCGCTTTCCAGGCTTACCGCGTAGTCGAACAGGCGGCCCATGAAAAATACCTTGGACTTGTTGAACTGCCGGGAGGCAAAACGCTGGATATTCTCCTTGTCCGCCAGGATAGCCGCCGCGTGGCCGGCAAGCTGTTCCAGCGCCCCGATGTACCCGTTAAGCTCGGTTTCCGTAATCGTCCCCCGGAGCAGGCCGAACTGGAGGGCAATCAGATACACGCACATAAGCTGGGTGGTAAACGCCTTGGTAGAAGCCACGGCGATTTCCGGACCGGCCCAGGTATACATGACCAGATCGGCTTCCCGTGCCAGGGTAGAGCCGACCACATTGGTGATGGCGATGATCCGGGCGCCGGCTTTGCGGGCCATACGCATCGCCGCCAGGGTATCGGCTGTTTCCCCGGACTGGCTTATGATGATAAAGATGTCGGCGGGGTCGTGGATGGGGTTCCGGTAACGGTATTCGGAGGCGATTTCCGCGTCGGTGGGAATCCTGGCAAAATGCTCGAAGGCGTATTTCCCGATTGTCCCGGCATGCCAGGCGGTCCCGCAGGCGCAAATCACCACCCGGCCCGCCTTGGCCCAGGAAGCGTCAAAGCCTATCTCCTCCAGGTTGATACTTTTCGCGGCATAAGTCTTGATTCTCGCCCGCAGGGTGTCGGTCAGGGCTTTGGGCTGCTCGTGGATCTCCTTGAGCATAAAATGCTCGTACCCGCCTTTTTCCGCGGCGCTGGCGTCCCAGTCCACATGGGAAAGCTCCTTTGCCGCAGACTGCCCCTCCCCGTTGTAAAATTCCACCCGGTCCCGGTAAAGCACCGCGACTTCCCGGTCTTCCAGATAATACACGTCCCTCGTGTACTCCAAAAGGGCCGGCACATCCGACGCGATAAGGTTTTCCCCTTTCCCCGCCCCGATTACCAGCGGGCTTTCCTTGCGCACCGCGATAATCCTGTCCGGGTCGCTCTCGCAGATAATCCCCAGCGCGTAGGAGCCTTCAAGACGTTTCAGGGCCTCCAGCACCGCCTGGAGCAGATCCCCGTTGTAGTGGAAATCAATAAGGTGGGCGATAACTTCCGTGTCGGTCTCGCTGCGGAACCCCACCCCGTGATCCTCAAGCCAGGCCTTCAGTTTGGCGTGGTTCTCGATAATCCCGTTGTGTACCACCGCGATTTTGCCGGCAACATCCGTGTGGGGGTGCGAATTGCTGTCCGAAGGCTCCCCGTGGGTAGCCCAGCGGGTATGCCCAATCCCCATACTGCCCGAAAGCGAGCCGGAAGCGCTTTCTTCCCCGATTTTCTCTTCCAGGACCTTCAGGACGCCCTTGGATTTACGGACCAGAAGCCCCTGCCCGCCCAAAACCGCGATACCCGCCGAATCGTAACCCCGGTATTCCAGCTTTCTCAGCCCGTTGATAAGTACCGGGACCGCCTCCTCGTTTCCAATATAGCCTACAATGCCGCACATAACGGAACCGCCTCCTTTGCCGCCCTGCACTATGTCCTGATCCGCCCTGGCCTGAGGGGGGGCCTGTTACCGGACGGGCGGCCCCGGACAGCCGCAGGCCCTGTCCGGCCCCCCTGCGCTCCGGCCCCGCTCCGCGGGTCCTCCGCTACCCCCCCGCCGGGGAGGCAGCCTCAGACCGGAGGCCTCCAGGCAATCCTACAGCCATTGTTATTCGATTATCAAGTAGTCGCTGAAATAGAGCAATGTTATCCGTCCCAGACGGAGCAGAGCGTTGAATCGCCCGAGCAGTTCCGCTTTTATGGCCGCCTCGTCCTTTTGGCGCAGCTCCTCGGTGGAAAGGGATGCAAAATAAGCTATGGCGCCGGACCTGAAATCCCCGATACGGGCGGCCAGTTCTTCAGAAAAGGCCAGGTCCTGGGGGGAGTAGGGGAAGGCAATGGAAAGGATCACTGTCGCAGGTTCCGGCGATCCTGTGGAAGCGCGGATCCTGCCTACCCCGGTAAAGATATTGTCAAAATCGGCCTGGACAGCCGCCCCCCCGTCCGGTACCGGCGCGGCGGTTCCCGGTTGTTTGCCTTTGCCCCGGAAAACCAGGGCATAGATTGTACCAGCCGCCAGGACCAGGGCCAGGGCGATCGCAATTACCCCCAGTATCCGGCTGACAAGCGCGGCAGGGCCGGGTACGGGCGCCTTTACCTGCCGGCGTTCTTGTTTCTGGGCCATAGTTTCGCTATCAGGTAAAATACTACCTGTACCGCGAATACAAACAGTATCCCCGTGACCATAAGGAACACGGCCTTCCCGATAACAGGCGAGTCCTGTATAAAATTCCTCAATAGCTGATCGAACCGCTCGAAATTCATATATCTCTCCTGATGTAACTATTCAGTCGGGGGGCTAAAGCCCCCACTCCGCAAAAAGTCTTGTCAAGACTTTTTGCCATATCCGGTTGAACGAGGGGGTCTGGACCCCCTCCGCTCGAAAAAACTGTCATTTTTTTCGAGCTACCCCCGCTTGGCAAT
>JAIRZS010000298.1 GCA_031267115.1 Treponema sp. | reverse complement strand
CAGCCTGCCGGCGCTGACCGTCTTCCGCCCCATGCGTTTCGATTTTTACAATATCTACCGGCCCTTTGCCAGCGACATTTTCTCGGTACGGCCCAATATCGGTTTTACAATCCTCAACGCAAGCGAGGAAACCTACCTCAACATGGGGACCCGTGTAACCATGGATCTTAAGCGGATATTCGTCCTCTACTTTGACTCCGGGCTTGAGGAAGGCCTGTGGCGGCACAAGCTGGGCTTCGAGCTTAACCTGCGGGCCTTTGAGCTGGGCCTTGAAGCCGGCATGGGTTCCCAGGACTACCTTGCAAGCTGGACAGCCTCCGGGTTATCGGCAAAGCTGGGGATAGCCTTCGGCTGGTAGCCCGTCTCCCGGCCTCCGGCGGCTAACGGGGCGGTCGGGTTTAGTCAGGCAAAACCGTTGATAAAGGTAATTATTCAGTCTGTACCTGCCAATAATTGCCAAGCGGGGGTAGCCCGAAAAAAACGACAGTTTTTTTCGGGCGGAGGGGGTCTAGACCCCCTCGTTCAACCGAATGAATAATTACGTATGAAGAACCATTTTGAAAAAGAACTCAACGGCCCGCAGCTTCTCGCGGTAACTACTATAGAAGGGCCGGTGCTTATCATAGCCGGGGCCGGATCGGGGAAGACGCGGGTTATCACCTACCGGATTGCGCATATTCTGGAAAAAGGCGTTCCCCAGTCGGCAATCCTGGCCCTGACCTTTACCAACAAGGCCGCCCGGGAGATGGAGGAGCGGGTCAAGGCCCTGACCGGGAAAAAGCTGCAAAACCTCACGGTCAGCACCTTCCACGCCTTCGGGGTAAAGATCCTCAGGGACGAGATCGAGGCACTGGGGTACCGGAAAAATTTTTCGATTTACGACGAGGCCGACCGCCTTCACCTGATAAAGGAATCGCTGAGGGAGTGCCGGGTTTCCGCCGAAGGGGTCGATCTTTACAGCCTGGCGCAGCTTTTTTCCCATGTCAAAGAAGGCCGCCTTGCCTTTGGGCGCGGCGCGAACCCGGAATACGAGCATGTCTACCGGGAGTACCAGCACGGCCTAAAGGCGTACAACGCGCTTGACTTTGACGATCTCCTGGTACTGCCCATCCGGCTCTTTGAAGAACACCCGGATATTCTGGAAAAGTACCACAAACGCTACCGCTATATCATGGTGGACGAATTCCAGGACACAAGCCTTACCCAGTACCGGATAACCCGCCTCATCGCGCTCGGCCCCGCCCCGGCGGAAAACGCGGGCGGGAACAGAGCCGCCAATGTCTGCGTGGTGGGCGACGACGACCAGTCAATATATTCCTGGCGGGGGGCGAACTACGAAAACCTCCTGATCTTCGAAAAGGATTTCCCGTCCGTTGTCGAGATCAAGCTTGAGCAGAACTACCGTTCCACAACCACTATCCTGGAAGCCGCCAACGGGGTTATCTCCAACAATTCCAACCGCAAGGAAAAGATCCTGTGGTCGGGCAAAACCGGCGGCAAACCCATTGAATTTTACACCCCGGAAAACGAAAGCGACGAGGCCGATTTTATCGCCGAGCGCGTACATGAACTGTGCATGAGGGAACGGCTCAGCTACGACAGCTTCGGGGTACTGGTCCGCAGCAACTCCATGTTCCGCAGCATTGAAGAAGCTTTCCTCGCCCAGAATATCCCCTACCGCGTTTCCGGGGGGCAGAGCTTTTTCGCCCGCAAGGAAATAAAGGATGTGCTTTCCTACTTGCGGGTTATCGCCAATAGCGACGACGATATAAATTTACTGCGTATCATCAATATCCCCCGGCGGGGAATAGGCAAAACTACCATTGCCATGCTCGGAGAATTGGCAAAAAAGAACCATTCTTCCATCTGGGACGCCCTGAACCGCTGGCGTTACGCGCTGGAACACGGGCAGGAGAATCTTTTTGAAGGCGCGTCTCTTGCGCCGGACGCAGTTTCCGCCCACGGGGTACAAGGCGAAGCCGCCCATTTTATTTCGGTCATCGAATTCTTCAAGGGGGAAATTCTCAGAAAAGGGGCGGGCAAGGGATGGGCGCTCTCTGAAAAAGTGCGGGCACTGGTAGACAACATCGACTACTGGTCCTACCTTGTCTCCGAGAACAGCAAGAACGAAAAAGCGGCCAAATGGAAATTCGGGTATGTCGAAAGCCTTATCCGGTCCATCGAAACCTGGGAAAAGGACCCCGACAACCTGGACCCCACCCTCTACCCCTACCTTAACCGGGTAAGCCTGATTACCCGCGACGACGGCGGCGACGAGGCGGGCAAAGGGAAGGTAAACCTGATGACCATCCACGCCTCCAAGGGCCTTGAATTTCCGGTGGTGTTTATCGCCGGCGCGGAAGACGGGATCATCCCCCACGAGAAAAGCCTTGGGGACGCGGCCGATGAGGAAGACGGGGAAAACGAGGGGCTGTCCGCCCCGCATTTATCCAGAACCCAGGCCCTGGAAGAAGAGCGGCGGCTCTTCTACGTGGCTATTACCCGCGCCCGGGACAAGCTTTTCATCACAAGCTGCAGGACGCGCCGCCGCTTCCAGGGCGTAGCCGAACACGCACCCTCCCCTTTTCTCTCGGAAATTCCCGATCATCTTGTGGAATTCCACGAAATGGACCGGGAACTGGAAACCGCCGAGGCCGAAGATTTTTTCGCCCGGATCAAGAGCCGGTTTACCGTTTAGCAAAGCGATATGCGCAATTGCAGGGAATTGAAGAAGAACCACCACGAAGTTGAAAAAGTCGAATAAGTTTAATTAACAAATAGTAATTAACAATTATCAGGCTTCGACATCTGGTCTGTCCCTATTCTTTTACTTCTTTCCTTTTTTTGACTTCTTCGACTTAGCGGTAAAAAAATGGCGGTAAATCTTCGCGGTAAAATTCCAAAGCCTATTTGTCTACGGCAAGGAAGCGCCCCAGTTCCGCCTGTATCCGGGAGGCGGCGTCTTCCCCGGCATTGATCCAGCGCACGCCGGGAAGGGATGCGAAGTAGGTAATCTGCCGTTTGGCGTAGCGGCGGCTGTTCCGGGCCACGAGTTCTTCCACAGCCGCAA
>JAIRZS010000071.1 GCA_031267115.1 Treponema sp. | reverse complement strand
AAAAGTGAAGGCATTCATCAACTGCGACCCGGCCTATCCCGGAACGAAGCGGAGCAGCGACCGGCTGGTCGTGCTGGAGAACAAAAGCTGGATACTGGTTGTTCCCGCCACGGAAACATCAGCGCGGGGGCCCAGCGCGCCGAGACTGATACTGCTGGACGAGGCGAGCCGCATAGAAGACGTGGTGTACCGATCCGGCGTTCTGACCATGCTGAACAACAGCCCGGAATGCGAGCTCATCAGCATAAGCACCCCGAACGGGCGGAAAGGGTTTTTTTACGAAAGTTTTAACAATCCGAACTGGGAGCGGTACGAGGTGCGCAGCCCTTGGGATGTTGTAGACATAGAGTTTCGCCTGAAGGAAGCCGAAGCGGAAAGGGAATATCTGAGACGGCTCGCGGAGAAAAACATACGGGGCTATTATTCGCCGCAGCACCGGGACAGGAACAACCAGGAATTTATTCTCGGCGAGATGGGGACCTACATGTACCGGCAGGAAAACCGCGTTGAATTCGTGGAACCGGAAGACCAGATATTCAGCTACGACGAAATCGAAAGGCTGCGCCAAAGCACCGCAAGGCCCGTAGACCTTGAAGGCATAGGGACAGCCGAGCCGCTGGATCTGTAGCCACTTGACCGTTTTGAAACGGTATGCGAATATAACGCAGACGCTTGGAGGGCCGTGTAAAAGAGTATATCCTTATCGCCGACATCGGAAAAAAACGCGACTATTTCGCGCTGATGCTCTTTCACGACAACGCCCGCATTGAGGGCGGCAACAAAGTACTGGAAACGCCCGACCGGATAATCCACCGTTACGACATCACCAATATCGAACAGTACCAGGGCTTCGACTATGACGAAATGGCGGCCCGCATCGCCGTCATTATGGAAAACCCGCGCCTGAAGAACAACGCCGAGCTTGTTGTTGACGGCACCGGAGTCGGGGACGCGGTAATCTCGGTGCTGAGAAAGCGCGGGCTGTATCCAATCCCCATTATTTTCACGGGCGGCAAAACCGCGACGGACAACTACACGAAAATGGGCGAGGTTTTTACCGGAGCTTCGGGAAAACTGGCCGGGGCGAGAGTGCTGGAATCCATAAGCGTCCCCAAGAAAGACCTTGTTGACGCGGGGATTGTTCTTGTCCAGCAGGGACGGATAGCCGTCGCGCCGGGAAAGTGGAAGGACCGGTTTTTACAGCAGCTTGCGGGATTCAAAGAAAAGTTTAACGAACGGACGGGGAAGAAAAAATACGAGGCGGAAGACGAGGCGTTACACGACGACCTTGTCGTATGCTACCTCATGGGCGCGTGGTGGATTCTGAACCGGAAAGACCGGAACGCCATAGAGGAAAGACGGCTTGAACAGAGCCGGGAGACGGGCTGGGAACCCGCCGACTACATGTGAGGACAGGGAGGCGCTGTGTAAAACAGGAGAAAGAAAGCGGACAGCCGCGCATAAGCAGAAAAGACCTTGAGCGGCTCGCAAACATACACAAACAGCTTAAAGAGGGACGCGCCGCGATGGACGCGAAGTGGCGGGACATAGCCCGGTACATAAACCCCGACATGGACTGGAACGGGGAGCCTGACGCGACAGAGAAGCCGCAGGAATCGGCCCATGTGTACGACACCACGGCCATAAAAGCTAGCAACACCCTCGCGGACGGCATACAGGGCTACTCGTTCGCAAGAAACCAGGCGTGGTTCAAGCTGGAGCCCGAAGACACGCCGGACACGGGCGGCGAAGAGAGCGGATGGCTTGCGGCGGCGGAAAAAGAGATGTACCGGCAGTCGCAGAAAAGCAATTTTTACGACGAGGGCCGGGCGTTCGTGAAATGCGCGGCGGACTTCGGCACGGCTATAATGACGCGGACGGACGACGTTATACGCCGGATACCCGCATACAAGACCCAGCACCTGAAGCACTGCTGCATTGATGAAAACCCCTACGGGGAAGCGGACGTGTTATTCCGCGACTTTTGGGCGGACGCTTTCAAAGCCGCCGCAATATTCGGGGAAGAAAGGCTTCCCAAGCCAATCAAAGAGGCATACGGCAAAGGGCGGCTAAAGCCCTGGAAATTCACACAGGCCATTTTCCCTCCCGACCGCTACGGGCTCGGCATTCCGAAGCGGGACGGGCAGGAGTATTACTCGGTATTCTGGGCTGACATCGAGCGGGACAGGCCGCTCATGGACGGCTACTTCCAGTTGAAGCCGTTTTTTGTGTGGCGGTGGAGCCAGAACCTTGACGGCGGGGTGTGGGGAAGCGGCAGCCCCGGCACGGCGGAGCTCGCGGACATAAAACAGGCGAACAGCGTGAGGGCGGACTACAGCCGGATCGTGCAGCAGATGGGGCGGCCTCCCATCAAGGCGACCGAAGGGCTTAACGGGCGGATCAACCTGAAGCCCAACGGCGTAACGAGTTTGAGGCAGGGCGAGGATTTTACGGCGGTTCCCGTGACCGGAAACCCGCAGGGGATAATGCAGGATCTGGCCCTTCTGCAAAGGTCGATAAACGAGGCCTACTACACCGATTTCTTTTTGATACTCAGCCAAAACATAGAGAAGCAGAAAACCGCGACCGAAGTGGCGGGTATACAGGGGGAGAAGGCGGCGTTAATGTCGGCTTTCTACGGGCGGTTAAGCGCGGA
>JAIRZS010000226.1 GCA_031267115.1 Treponema sp. | reverse complement strand
GTATACCGGGGCCGGAATATTAATACAATCACAGCCGCCGCCTTTTGGCCCAATCTGTAAAGCCGTAATACCTAAGGGGGGGCCTGTTACCATACGGGCGGCCCCGGCGGACGCAGGCCCCGTCCGGCCCCCCTGCGGCCGGGCCAGGGTCCCGGCCTACCCCCCCGCAAAGCTCCGGAATTTTTACCGCAAAGTCGAAAAAGTCGAATAAGTGAGCCTGTTCCAAAACTATCGGCAGCAAGGTAAGAAGGGATGGGGAAGCTGCGGAATTGCTCCGCAACTCCGACCACTGCCAGCAAGTTAAGAAATTTTCCCGCCGGGCTTCTATCCGAGACTGCCCGAATTCCGGCGCCTTTGCCGCCGGACAGAGGTTCCCTGCCGGACGCTGCGGGCTGAGGCGTATAGGGCCGCTGGCGCGGAAGACAGGGCCGTGCGGGGGCGGCTAGCCGGGAGGAGGGGCGGCAGGAAGGGGGGGAAGGGGCGGAAAACAAGGAGAAAAAACTGAAAAACAAGGAGGGTCCGCAATTCCTTCATACAAGGGTCTGACCCCGTTCCTCGACTCCTCCGGCGGTTCCCCTTCCAGTATCTCAGACCAATACCGGTCCCCCCAGATATGCCCTATCCTCCCGTCCATCCCGTTAAACCGCTGCGCGAACACCTGCTTCAGCCACTTCATAATCTCGGGAAGCCGGAACCCGTCCGTCGGCATAATGTAAAACATAAGCCAGTCGTCCTCAAGCCGCAGGGCGCGGACCTCGAACGCGTACCGCTCCCTGGCCTGCCGGAACACGCGGGCGAAAAGCGCCAGGGCGTCGGGCCGCCTGAACAGGGGCTCGCGGTTGTTGATGCGGGTACGTATTCCGTACCAGACGTCCTGTCTAAGCAAACGCAAGTTTCTCATACGAATATATATGGGATTGAGCGGCTGTTTTGCTTCAACCGGAGGCGAAAAACCCGTGAAATCCGTACGGGTTTTTACAGTTGTTTAACTTGCTGGCAGGGGGAAGCCGGGGACTTGCAAGCAAGTCCGGGCCAAGGTCCCGGCCTGCCCCCGCTGCGGGCGGCTCCGTCCTGCAACACCCTGCTAAGAGGCCGCTTGCCAATAAATGCCATGCGGGGGTTCAACCGGATATGGCAAAAAGTCTTGACAAGACTTTTTGCGGAGCGGGGGCTTTAGCCCCCCGGCTGAATTTTATCAAAATAATACGTTACGGTACACGTCTTCCCGGGAATGGAAGCCGTCGCGGATTACTGCCTCCATATTGTCCTTGAAAATGGCTACGGGATCTTCTATGTACGAGGGAATCTGGACGCCGCTCCCGTTCTCCAGCAGCATATCGTAGGGTATGGCCCGCTTCTCCGCTATCGCCATGGCGAGTTCCGCCGCGCGGGAGGCCAGCCTGCCGATAGGCTTGTATACGGTCATTAACTGCAAGCCTTCTACAATATATTGGCAGCTAATAAGCTCGGCATCCTGGCCGACTACCGCTATCTCCCCCGCCATGCGCCGCTCGGAGAGCAGCTGGATCGCCGCCTGGGCGATAGAATCGTTCCCGCAGACAATAGCGTCGAAGGCGGTAGTTTCCGCCAGAATTTCGCTGATTTTTTCCAGAGCTTCGTCAAAGCTCCATTCCTCCAGCCATATTTCCCGGTCAATCTGCACCGCCCCGGCGGCAATCAGGGGATCGATGATCTCGTGGAGGCCCCTGCTTATGTCAAAGCTGTTTACATCGTGTACCCCGCCGTTGACTATCAGGTATCTTCCCTGGGGGACCGCCTCGCTCAGGGCTATCCCGAACTGGCGGCCCACCTCCCGGCTGTCAAAGGAGATGTACGCGTCCAGGGGCACCCCCTGGATCATCCGGTCATAGGCGATCACGGGAATGCCCGCGTCCCGCACCTGCTTAACCGCCCCGGCAATAAGCTCCGTATCGTGGGCGATTACCACCAGGATATCGATTTTCTGGTTTACCATGTAGTTTATCTGGGCGATCTGCTCCCTTATGCCCCCCGCGGAAAGCTGGACGATCACGTTCCCCCCCAGTTCCTGGGCGGCCCCGGAGAAAACCTTTACATCCTTGTTCCACCGTTCCACGATAAATGTGTCGTTGGCTACGGAAAAGCCGATGGTGATCCTCCCCTCTTCCGGGGGCCGGCCCGCCCCTGCCGGGGGCTGCGCGGGGGAAGCGGGCGGCCCCGGCGCCCGCGTTTCTTTCGCGGAGCAGGACAGGAGAGCAAGCGACGCAAGCGATACAAGCGCCGCCGCCGCAAAGGCTTTCTTTAATGCGGATAATGCGGAACAGGCAGAACATAAAAGCCCCGGTACGGAACGCGCAAGGGATAGAAGCGGAACAAAAACGCTTACGCATTTTTGTTTTCGGAGTTTGGGGCTTTGCCCTAAACTCCACGCTTGCGCGTTTTTGTTGGAGCGTATAGCCCGGTCCCCGGCGGAGCCGGGGATGCGCCCGGAACAAAAAAACGAACAAAAAAACAAAGAAGACTTTTTTTTCACTGGTTATACCCCCCCTGTCCGCCCTCCCTGCGTTTTGCCTCTGCGGTATAGGCCATTGGGGAAAGCCCCGTAATTTTTTTGAATATCTTGCCGAAGTAATTGGGGTCCTGGTATCCGGTGGCAAAGGCCACTTCTTTTATATTCATCTTTGACTCCCTTAACAGTTTTTCCGCGTTTTCTATGCGCAGTTCCGTTACATAGTCAATAAAACTGTTTTTGCAGTGTTCCGAAAAAAGGCGGCTCAGATAGGCCGGAGACACCTGGGCGGCGGAAGCGGCGTCTCCAAGCTGGATGCCCCCGGCGTAATTCGCGTGGATGTATTCAAGGGCCTTTGCCAGCGGGACAGGAAAACTGTTCGACCGGCGGAGGGCGGCCTGGAACAGTATCTTCCCGAACGCCTCGCCGGCCCAGGCTTCCCAGCGGGCCATGTCGGGAATCGCCGTAATCTCCTCGGCCGCGGCAAAGAGGGGCGGCGCTTCGGTATCGTCGCGGTAACAGCCGGTGCAGTCGTCCATCAGGAACATGAATACCGGAATCATCTTTGCCTTGGCCAGGGCGAAATCATAAGCTTTGAATATTTCCCCCCAGAAAACGGTAAAGAGCTTTTTGACTTCTTCCGGGGGGGCCGCGCCGATCTTCCGCCGGAGCTGGATGATCCTGAGCCTTTCCCAATGCCGTATATCGGTCTCCTGCCGTTCCTCCTCCAGTTCCCGCAGGGCCCCGTCGCAGGAGCGGTACAGTTCCGGTCCCCGGCACGGCTCCCCGACTCCCCGGAAGCGGGCAAGCGGCGCGGGGAGGCTGTCTTTCAAAACAGCGTCCAGCCGGGCTTTGAGCGCCTCCCGGTTGATGTTCCCCGAAACCAGGAAGATCCCCCGGTTCAGCATAATGTTAAAACGGCAATGGTACTTGTAGGATATCTGTTCCGCGATTTTCCCGCACCATTCTTCCGTATTTTCCCCCAGTTCCAGCAGGAAAACAATGCCCCGGTCCGAGGGGAGGGCCAGCCGTTCCTTCCATTCTTCCCATGTTTCCTCGCTCATCTCCTGCCGGATGATCTTTTTAAAGAAAAGATGCTCGGGATCTTCCTGTTCCTTCCCTTCCGGGGCGGGCCGTTCCGCCAGGGCCTCCCGCGCGTCGTCAAGGGTGGAGAAAAAAGTCTTTTTTGATACGGGCTTTACAAGGTACGCGAAGACTCCCAGGGGTATGGCCCGTTTCGCGAGGTCGAAACGCTCATAGGCTGTGGAAAGGACAAAAACCATGCCGGGGAATTTCTTGTGCACGTCGGCGATAACAGCCAGCCCGTCAAGGCCGGGTATGTTGATATCCATAAAGACCAGATCCGGCTCCGTCTCGTGGATCATTTGCAGGGCTTCGTAGCCCGAGCGGGCCTTCCCCGCCAGAACAAAGCCGGCGGCGCTTTTCAGCATAAACTCGAAACTGTCCAGGACCGGCTCCTCGTCGTCCACGATCAGAACGCTATACATGGCTCCCTTTCCGTATCAATGCGGATAATAACCGCCGTACCCCGGCCTTTCCCGGTTTCGATGCTCACCACGGCGGGATCTTCGGGGTAGAAGAAGTACAGCCGCTGGATAACATTCTCAAGGCCCATTACCCTTGCCACCGACGATTCGTCAATGGAAAGGGGGTGGAGCAGTTTTTCCGCCGTTCCCGCCGGCATGCCGCAGCCGTTGTCCCGTACCGACAGGACAAGCCGGTTTCCGGACTTTTCCGCCCGGACCATGATAAGGGAACGCTCTGCAGCCGCGCCCGCCGCGGGCAGCGGGAGGCCCCCCGCTGCCGGCTGTACAGGCAGGGCCGCCGTAGCCGGGGATGGGGAAGACGCCCGCTCCGGCTGCCGGGCCGCGGAATCCCTGAAAGCGTGAATGACGCAGTTTTCCACCAGCGGCTGCAAAATGGAAACAGGCACCCGGCAGGCGTCCAAAAGCGATTCGTCGTAGTCCAGGATCAGGTCGAGATTCCGGGGAAAGCGTACCTTGAGAATAGAAAAATAGTAGTTAAGCCCCTCAATCTCGTGCCGCAGGGGGACGATGATCTCCTTGTTCCTGATAATGTGCCGGAAAAGCATTGCCAGGCATTCCATAAACTCGCCGGTCCGGTCCGCTCCCTCGACAATGGCAAGCTGCATACCCGTGTTCAGGGTATTAAAGAGAAAGTGGGGGTTCATCTGGGCCTGGAGCGCGTAAATCTCCGCGTGCCGTACCAGGCCCTCCATCTTCATGTTCCGCAGCTTTTCCCGCATGTACTCCTGCTTGATATTCTCCTGCCAGCGGATCTCCTCGATAAACTGGCGTATGTCGTTCTTCATCCGGTTAAAGGCTTCCACCACCCGGTCCATCTCCGCAACCGAGCCGGTCTGGATATCCGGTATTTCAAAGTTCCCCGAAGACAGCTCCGCGGCAAGCGCCGAAAGGCGGACCAGGGGGGCGGTGATACGCCCCGCCGACTGAAAGAGGAACAGTATCGACAGCAGCGACACAAATATAATAAAGAGGAGATTCCAGAACTGGATAGTCCCCGACTCGGCGATAAAGAGTTCGTAGGCGTCAAGCTGGTTGCTGAAACGCTCGGTATTGACCGCCTCGATCTCCTCGTTGATATACGCCAGGAGCCCCGCCATTTCGTCGTAGATACGGGTATAGGCGGCAATGTTCCTGCCCCGCTTTTCTTCCACCGCCTGATCCGCCATATTCAGGTAGGCGTATATCAGAAAGTAGATTTCCCGTTCCTTAAGTTCCGTCTTGTCCGCCGTTATAGGGCTGTAGGCCGGAAGCTTGTTCCGCAGGGCCTGCGAATCGGTGAATATCCGGGCAAGGGCGTTGGACGAACGGGTAGAAAGGTATTCGAGGAACGGCTCCTGGTAGGCCGCCAGATCCTCCTGGATCGTTTTGATAAAACGCTCCTGCTCAAAACTGCTGTCCTGGATATTTTGCAGGTTCTTGGCGGAAAAGAGTATGTAGGCCGTGGAAAAGAAGAGGATGATGCTTACTCCGGACACGCTTGCCAGCATCTGCGCCCGGAAGGAGCGGGGAAAGCGGCGGCCAATGGCGAGGCGGGAATATCCGGGCCCGTTCGTCCGGGTCATTTGAGCGAATTCCTGTCGATGATCTTTATCCCCGTGTCGACGGACGCCGCGGTGTACCCGGTACGCCGCAGGGCCGCGAGGGACTGCACCGCCTCGTAGCCGATACGCTCCGGGTTAATCACGATGCTGGAGGCGATCACCCCCTTCCTGATATTCTCCTCTATTACCAGGTCCGCGCCGAAGCCTATCACCTGGACGCGGCCCACCAGGTTCATATCGACAAGGGTCTGGGCGGCGGCTATGGTGTCGCTGGAATCCGTAAAGACAATAGTGTTAATCTCCGGGTTGCTGCGAAAGAGCCGGTAGAGCAGTTCCTCCGCGTCCAGGGGGCTAAGGTTCGTCCTGAAACCCGTAATCGGCGCGGCAAGGCGGCGGCCCAGGGCGGCGGCTATCCCCATCTCCACCAGTTCCCGCTCGCCGTAGATCCCCGGCGACTTGTCGCTGTAGACCATTGCCAGGCGTATAGGCGCGTCGCCGGCATTCCCCGACAACATGCCGATGCGCCGCCCCACGTCAAAGTTGTTCGTGCCGATAAACGGCCAGGGCTGGTCGTTAGGTATATTGTGGTTGATGATCACCACCGGAATCTGCCCCAGCTTGTCCAATTGACGGCGGGCTAGGGCGTCTTCCAGATAGGGGCAGACAATAACCCCGTCCACTCCCGTATAGGAGGCCATTTCCAGCTCGTTTTTTACCGGATCAATAGAATGTATGGAAATGGCGGCGTTCATCTCCGAGGCCGCCTGTTCCGCCCCCTCGATAATCCCCGTAAAAAAAGAATTGCGGTTATCCGGCAGGTACAGGGAAAAATGGTAATTAATAGCGGCGGCGGTTTCGGGCGCGGACTGTATATAGAGATTACGGACCAGGTAGAGCGAACCGAGGAAGGTTCCCAGGGAAAGGAGGCTGAAACAGATTATACCCGCCCGGAGAAAGTGCTTCACGGCAGAAAGTATGGCTTTTTTG
>JAIRZS010000075.1 GCA_031267115.1 Treponema sp. | reverse complement strand
ACATTCAGGCCCAGGGAATTGGCGATATAGCATTCGCGATCCCCGGTCTCGACGCCGCAGAAATCCACCGCCGCTACCCGCCTGTCATAGTCCAGGGCGGCCCTTTCCATTTTCAGCGCAAGGGCGATCTTTTCTTCGGGCGTTGCTTTTCCAAGGGATTCGTCGTAGAGCTTTACGCCGGGATAGGAAGGCGAACCCGCATACAGATCCTCCGTATCCGCGTCTTCGATAATCTCCGCGTTCTCCGCCGCGTTGTCAAGCAGGAAAGGAATCGTGTCGTCCCCGATCCTCTCGGTAAAGGCGTAACCCATTTTGCCCTTCCAGGTTCCCCGGAAAGAAAGCCCCGCGTCGCCCGAATTTTTATACTCCCGTATCTCGCCCTCGAAGACCTTTACCTGAAACGACGAACCGCTGACATAGTATATTTCGCAGTCCGTAAAACCTTTTTGCTTTGCCGCCTCGAAGAGCCTGTCTTTAAATTTTTCTATTTCACGCTGCCCGTGCTGTCCGCCCTGTGCCATTATTCGCTCCTCCCGCCTACAACAAGTTCTTTTACCCGGATCATGGGCTGCCCCACATTGGTCGGCACCGAACCGCTTTCCGATCCGCACATCCCCTGCTCCATGGCAAAGTTGTCCGAAATACGGTCGATATTCATAAGCACCTCGCCGCCTTTCCCGATAAGGGTAGCCCCGCGCACCGGTTCCGCTATTTTCCCGTCGCGGATCAGATAGCCCTCGGTAACCGCGAAGTTGAACTCGGCGGTGGCGGGATTCACCGAGCCGCCGCCCATCTTCTTCGCGTACAAACCGTACTCCGTAGAGCCGATAATATCTTCCTGCGCGTCTTTCCCCGGCGCGAAAAAAGTGTTGGTCATGCGGGATGTCGGGGCAAAGCGGTAGGATTCCCGCCGGGAAGATCCGGTAGGGGCCATGCCCATCTTGATGCCGTTCAGCCGGTCCACAAGGTAGCCCTTGAGTATCCCGTTTTCTATAAGCACGTTCCGCCTTGTCTTGCTTCCCTCGTCGTCAATGTTGATGGACCCCCATTCGTTGGGCATGGTGCCGTCGTCCACTGCCGTAACAATATCGCTGGCGATCTTCTGTCCCAGCTTCCCGCAGAACACCGACGCGTTTTTGGCAACGCTCGTTGCCTCCAGCCCATGGACGCAGGCTTCGTGGAGTATCACCCCGCCGAAACCGTTGTCGATCACCACGGGCATCTTTCCCGGCGGGCAGAAAGCCGCCCCCAGCATGGTAACGGCGATACCGGCGGTTTCCCTGCCCAGCAGGGAAAAGTCAAAGCTGTCGTAGAATTCCAGCCCCGAAAGCCTCCCCGGGCCGAAGAAAGCCTCCTGCTTTTCATTATCGTTCGAGGCCACCGCGTTAAAGCCGAACCGGGTACGCACCCGCCGGTCCTCCGCCCAGAGCCCGTCCGAGTTGGCGATAAGCACATCCTGGACCGAGTCCGTGTAGGAAATCCAGGTCTGGGTAACAAGGGGGCTGTACTCCGAAGCGCCTTTGTGCGCCTCCCTCATCATGGCAGTAATGGTGTTTTTCCGTAACTGGCCGGGCAGTATTTTATATTTGTGTATCTGTTCGACAGCGCTGTCCTTCAAAGCCTGCGCCCCGGCCTTCGCCTTGCCCGCGAGCGCCCCGGCAGCGCCAAGCGCGGTTTTGATAAGGCTTTCGCGGGAAGTATCGTTGGTGTAAGCGTAAATCGCATTGTACCCGTTAAAAATACGGATGCCCGCCCCGTAGTCGATGCCCGCCTGGGCCTTTTCCACCACCCCGTTTATCATAACAATAGAATTCTTTGCGTTGTTTTCCACAAAAAGTTCGGCAAAATCCCCCCCGGTAGCAAGGGCCGCCTCCAGAACATCGTGTACCACAGTTTTATCAAGCATTTGCCTTTTCCTCTCATAAACAGTATAGTGTTAGAGGAAGCCCCTGCGCAAGGGACGCGGGCGGCAGGCGTCAAGGGATCGAATAGCAAAGCTACAAACAAGAGGGGGGCCTGTTACCGGGAAGCGCCGGCAAAACAGAAGAGCGGGGTCCGGCCCCCCTGCGCCGGAGCCTCCTCCCCGGCTTCCAGCCGGGTGCGGGGTCTCCGGCTACCCCCCATCCATGCCGCGATGTGAAATTTATTGTAAAGATTTACCGCGATGTGAAATTTACCGTGAAGATTTACCGCAAAGTCAAATCGAACCAAAGGTTCGCAGTAGAATAAGTATAAGAGAAGAAAGGAGAGGAGAGCTAAAATTGATCAACAATTCGGGGAGTAATTAAGTAATTATTTATAGAAGATACCGCAAGAAGTCGAAGAAAGAGGTTAAAGAAAGGATTGAGAGCAAAAACTTCTTTGACTTTTTTGACTTTGCGGTAAAAAAATCCAGATGCCCTTAACAGGAGGAAAAGATGCGGGCGGTTGATATTATCATGGACAAGCGGGACGGGAAGGAACTTTCGCCCGAGGCGATAGAATTCCTCGTCCGCGCCTATGTGGCGGGCGAGATCCCCGATTACCAGATTTCCGCCTGGGCAATGGCGGTCTTTTTCAAAGGCATGACGGCGGAGGAAACCGCGTCCCTTACCGGCGCGATGCTCAGGTCCGGCGCGGTGATGGACCTTTCCGGGATAGAAGGCCCCTTTGTGGATAAACATTCGACAGGCGGGGTAGGGGACAAGACCAGCCTTATCCTCGCGCCGCTCGCGGCGGCCCTGGGCATAAGGGACCCGATGATGTCGGGCCGCGCCCTGGGAAACACCGGCGGCACTCTGGACAAACTGGAATCCATTCCCGGCTACCGCGTAAATCTTGATACGGAAGAATTCCGCCGCATCCTTGCCAGGGACGGCTTTGCCATGACAAGCCAGAGCAAAGACATAGTTCCCGCCGACAGGCTCCTCTACGCGCTGCGGGACGTAACCGCCACGGTAGAATCAGTGCCGCTCATCACCGCGAGCATTCTCTCCAAGAAAGCCGCGGAAGGCGCGGACGCCCTGGTTTTTGACGTAAAGTACGGTTCCGGCGCCTTTATGAAGAAGATCGAAGACGCCGAAGCCCTTGCCCGGTCCCTTGCGGATACCGGCGCGGCTATGGGGAAAAAAATAAGCGCCCTGCTTACGGACATGGACGAACCGCTGGGCAACATGACCGGCAACTTTCTTGAGGTGGAGGAAAGCCTTGACTGCCTTGAGGGAAAGGGGCCGGCTGACCTTATGGAAGTGACGCTGGAACTTGCCGCCCGTATGGCGGTCCTGGGGGGCAGGGCGGCGGACGCTGTTGAAGGCCGCGCCCTCTGCGAAACCTGCCTTGCCGGGGGCAGGCCCCGGGAACTGTTCCTCTCCAATGTTGAAAGCCAGGGCGGGAGCGCGGAAAAACTTTTGGAAATGCGGGGCAAATACCGCTCCGGATACAGCGCCTCGGTCAAGGCCGGCTCCGGCTCTTTTATCAGCCGTATAGACGCGGGGAAGGTGGGCCGGGCCGGCATCGATCTGGGGGTGGGCAGGAACCGCACCGAAGACGCGGTGAGTCCCGTGGCGGGGATTGAGTTCCACCGCAAGCGAGGCGACGCCGTAAAACCCGGCGACACGGTCATGACCGTGTGGGCCGCCGGCGAAGGGGGCCTTGCCGCCGCCCTTCCCCGGCTCCGGGACGCGGTGGAATATTCGGACGCCCCCCCGCCCCCGCGCAGGCTGGTACTGAAGGAAATCAGCGCCTGTTGCCCGTAAAGGCCGGATCGCGGGCTTTACGGCATTCCGCCGCCGGTTTCCCCGGATAAAGCGCCTCTTTAAAGTGAGATTCGCCAAAAATATGGGCAAAAGCCTGTATCCGCGTGTTTATTCCGCGAAAACCACTTGATTTTATGGACTTAGCCCTTTAGATTCTTTAATAAAGCTAAGTAAAGCTAAGTTCTTGCTCAAGATTATGCCGGTTTGGGCAGTAAGGAGTTTCAATTGAAAAAAAGCATAGCGGCCGTCAGGCTTGTTCTTTTATTATTGGGTGCAGGTATTATTCTGGGGGCCTGTGCCAAACCCCCGACCGCGGAAATGGAGGCCGCCGAAGCCGCCGTGACCAGGGCGGAAAACGATCCCGACGCTGCCGCTTACGCGGAAAACTCCCTTTCCCGCGCCCGGAACGCGCTTTCCCGCGCGCGTACCGAGATGAGCGCCAAGCGTTACGACGCGGCCAAATCTTATGCCGCGGAAGCGGTAAGCGTCGCGGAAAAGGCCGTCAGCGACGGCCGCACCGCCGCCGCCCGGAGCAGGGAAGAGGCGAACAGCCTGCTGGTCCAGGTAAAGCGGCTTCTGGACGAAACCGTGGCCGCGCTCGAAAACGCCAAAAAAGTTCCCAGGGTGCAGCTTGATTTCCCGGCTTTGACAAACGGCATCGACAGCGCCCGGGGCGATATTTCCCAGGCCGAGGCCGCCTATAACTCTAACCGGCTCCGGGAATCCATGGAAAAAAGCCGCTCCGCCCGGTCCGTCCTGGGAGATATCCAGAACAGGATCAGCGAAGGCGCGCGCGAATCCGGCCGGAAAAAATAGCGCCCGCATTTTGCCGCGTTTCGCGGGCCAGGGCTAATATAATTAATCCATGAGGTCAGATATTCAGGGCGATGCGGATATTCCGCCTTATAACGGCGGGGCTTATCCAGGAAAGATCCAGGGCGCTCCCCCGGAAACGCGCCTTTAGTTCATTGTCCGGCAATTTCAGCAGTTCTTCGCCGTTCATGAAGGGGGGCAGCAATCCCCCGGAACAGGCGGCTGCGGGAACGGGCCGCCTGTTCCGGACACATGCGTCCTGGCAGGCGGTGCAGCCGTAAAGGCGCTGCCCCCATTTCGCGGCCACTTCGGGCGGGACGCTTTCCCCGTTTCCGGACGCGTACCACTGGACGCACTTTTCCAGGCTGATATAGCCGTCCCCGCGTATTGCCCCCGTGGGGCAGGCGGCCATGCAGGGCGGCGGTACGCCGCATTTTTCACAGTACGCCCCGTCTTCCCCGTCCAGGGGGCCGTCGCCTTCCAGGGGGAAGGGCAGGGTAAGGGCAGCCAGGATCACCAGGGAGCCGGCTTCGGGCGTAATGATAAGCCCGTTGCGCCCCATCACGCCAAGGCCGCAGGCGGCCGCCAGGGGTTTTTCCGGGACCGGCGAGTTGCAGAAAATCCGGTAATGGCGCTTAAGGGCGTATTCGTCTTTTTCCCTGCCGTACAGTTCCCGGAAGTCCCGGGCCAGCTTTTGCAGCCGCCTGACCGCCTCCCGGTAGTAGTTGCGCCGCGCAAAGGGCGCGATTGCCAGATCCCGCGCGCCGGGCGGGGGAGTTGTGTCCTGGCCGTAGGGCAGGGCGGTTACCAGCAGGCTGGGGGTATCCAGCCGGTGATTCGCCGCCGCGGCGTTCCCGCTTTCTTCCCCGCCCGGCAGGGCAAGCGCCAGTACCCGCGCCCGGGCAAACCCCGCTTCCAGCGCCGCCCCGATAATCGCGCCTTTTTCCAATAAGTAACTCCTTTAAACAGCGGGCCGGTTTCAGCCCGGTGTTATATATCCGGAGGCCTTGCGGAATTTCAGTCTTATAAAGACCTAAACCTGGCCGGAATCAGACTGGTTCGGCCTGATCTGCCCCCTGTCAGGAGGGCTGTTCTACTTTGTCCTTTTCCCTGTTTATTTTCAAGAGCCTTCCTACCGCCCGGTTCAACCGGCTGTTCAATACAACCGGATCACTGATGCTTTTCCGCCGCGTCAGCTCCGCCTTGCTTGCCTCCGACACTTCCTCAGACTCAAACAGCCGCGGGTAGGACGTCTTGGGGCTCTTTTCATAGATCTTCTTGTACCTCCCATCCTCCTGCTTCTCCTTGTCTGTCAGCCGGAAAGACGGATACCAGTAGTTATATAGCGGACATAGGTACTTATACACCTCCGCCAACGCCTCCTGCTCGGCAGGCGTGTCAAACCGGAAATACCCCACCGTCTGACGTACCGCATCGTAGTTTTTCTGCTCCGCAAAACAATTGTCGTTCTTGCGGTACGGTCTGCTCCGGCTCGCCCTGATATGCTTGGCCAGGCACCATTCCAAAAGCGGCTTGTTGATGAACTCCATACCGTTATCATAATGGCCCGCAGTCAGGGGAAATGGCAGGGTACTCCTGATGTCCTCTATGGCCTGTGCTACCCACTTGTTCGCCCTGTTCAGCAGGGAACGCTCTTCCACCCAGCCGGAATAGGGACTCGTTCCGGTCAGGGTCTTACAAAACTGCCCGGATGCCGAGCCTCCGCAGTGCGCCACCGTGTCAAAGGCAAAGTCTCCCGGTTTCACCGCCTCCCGGTCAAAGTGGGTTTGTACTGGCACCGGGGACCGCAGGGAAGCTCCCGCCGCACGGGTCGTACTTATCCCCCTCATCTCCAGTGCCTTCCGCGCCGGTGCAAGCAGCCGGTCTATCTGGGCTCCGCTGACCTTCATCAGCAGGGCTTTATGCGCTTCGTTGATACCGTAGTCTGGTTCTTTCGACATCACAAGAAAGTCTATGATGCCCCGTATCAGGGGCGCCAGCAGCTTGCCACAGGGCCGCCCGTAATCCTCCCCGATGCGCGTCAACAGGGCCACAAACGCTTTCTCCTGATACTGTGATGGTCTCCCTCCCCGCTTCCCCTGTGCTCGCTTCCTGCGGGTGGGCCGGGCTTCCCCTTTGACCCTCTGTGTCTTCCCATAGCTTGCCAGCACATGGGCAAGATGATCCCGGTTCAGTCCGGTCGTACCGGCCACCTCCTCAAGGATCTTCCCCTTCTCTTTCTTCCCCGCCCGCTGATAGCGCCAATAATGCGCCTCAAAAATCTCCCGTCTGGTTTTCATTCCTAACCTCATTTGCTCCACGCTCCAGTGGAACCACTATAGTTTTGGCTAGGTTTTTAGTTTTGAGGCATCCATCCTTTCGGCTAGGTTTTCTTTTGAGGCATCACGGCTGCCGAATTGCCCTGAGGGGCTGTGCGGGAGAAAAGAGTTGTCGAAAGAAGGGAAAATCCGGTATTCTTCAAAACGGAGAAAAACATGGAACCCATTATTTTAGCATCCGGCTCGCTGCGGAGGCAGGAGTATTTTCGCCTCCTTGGTCTGCCCTTCATCATTATGCCTCCCCTTATTGATGAGGAAATCAAAACCATGGGGGATCCGCGGAAAACGGCGGAGAATTTTGCGATCCTGAAGGTCAAAAAAGTCATTGAACAGATGAAAAACCGGCTCCCCTCCTGGATCTGCGGGGCCGACACCCTTATCTCCCTGGAGGGGGACATATTCGGAAAGCCCAGGGACCGGGAAGACGCGGGGCGTATGCTT
>JAIRZS010000355.1 GCA_031267115.1 Treponema sp. | reverse complement strand
ATCGGGGCAATCGCCGGTGATATTATCGGTTCCCCTTACGAGTTCAACAACGTCAAATCATTGGATTTTGATTTCTTTCACAGGGGGACTCGCTTCACCGATGACAGCGTTCTTACGATGGCGACCATGTACGCCCTCTTGAAGCAAACCGGGTATACCAGGGCGTATCAAAAATTCGGCAGGGATTATCCTCACCGGGGATACGGCGGCCATTTTAATTCCTGGATTTACGCCGATAATCCCCAGCCCTACAATAGCTGGGGAAACGGATCGGCAATGCGCGCAAGTCCCATCGGATGGTATTGCGATGCCATCGATGACGTATTAGCGGAGGCCCGGAAAAGCGCGGAAGTCAGCCATAATCATCCCGAAGGCATTAAGGGCGCACAGGCCGCCGCTGTTGCCGTTTATCTGGCCCGTATTGGGAAAAGCAAGGATGAAATTAAAAAATCCATCGTTGATATGTTTGATTACAACCTTGACCGGACCATAGATGAAATAAGGCCGGGCTATGATTTTGACGTAAGCTGCCAGGGTTCGGTACCGGAGGCAATCACGGCGTTTTTGGAAAGTACCGGTTTTGAAAACGCCCTCAGGCTTGCGGTATCACTGGGCGGCGACAGCGACACTATCGCCTGTATCACCGGGGGAATTGCCGAGGCGTTTTATCAGGCAATTCCCGAATATATTACCGAAATGGTTTCCACTATCCTGGGGCCGGATTTAATAACAGATGTTGTACTGCCGTTTTCAAAGAAATACGGGGCCGCGAAACGGTCTTAATTTCGCGCAAGGGGAACAAAAACGCGCAGCGTTTTTGTTTTCGGAGTTTGGGGCAAAGCCCCAAACTCCCCCTGGGGTATTGCAAAACCAAAACCGCTCCGCGGTTTTGGTTCGCGCAAGGGATTGAAGCGGTATCCTTTTTTTGCCGCAGGTAAAAAAAGATACAAGCGGAAAGCCCGGTTCCCGCCGCGGGCGGGAATGCGCCCAAAAATTCTTAGGTCTTAGTTTGAAAAAAACCGGCGGGCGGAATAGCCACGGCTCTTTTTTTGCGGTATGCTGTTCTATGGCTAAGGTTATTATTGTCGGGGGCGGCATTGCCGGTCTGACGGCGGGGATTTATGCCCAAAAGAGCGGATTTGAAACGGTTATTTATGAATCCGCCATGGTTCCCGGAGGCAACTGCACTGGCTGGCGGCGGAAGGGCTACTTCTTTGAAGGGGGGATGCACTGGCTTACAGGTTCAAGCCCCGATCAGATGCTCAACAGGGTCTGGCATGAGGTAGGGGCCCTTTCCGGATCGTCCCGGATAATCAATGCTGACCCCTTTATGGTCTGTATCTGGGAGGGCGCTCAGATCTGCCTGTACCGGGACCCGGCAAAACTGGGGGACCACCTCCGCGCCATATCACCGGAAGACGGGCCGCTTATCGGCAATTTGTGCCGGGACATCCGGCGTTTTATCCCGTTAAAAATACCGGTCATGGATATTCCGAACCTCAAGGTCAGGGAGAAGTCCCGGCCCGCCCTTGGCGCGCTGCTCAACATGCTGCCCGCCCTGTCCCGGCTTATCCCCCTGGGAAAGCTGCCGGTTAAGGAATACGCGGGCCGGTTTAAGCATCCGGGAATCCGCCTGCTTCTGTCCAATGTTGTCCCGCCGGAATACGATACGGTATCGCTGATCTACACCCTGGCGGATTTTGCTTCCGGGGACGGCGGATATGTCGAAGGCGGTTCCACAAAACTTTCCGCCAATATGGCCGGCCGCTTTACGGAACTGGGGGGCGCTCTGCGGTACGGGGAACGGGTAGACCGGGTCCTGGTAAAAAAGGGCAAAACCGAGGGAGTCATGGTAAAGGGCGAATATATTCCCGCCGATGCGGTGGTTGTCGCCGCCGACACACTGGCGGCGGTGGATAATCTTTTCGATGAGCCCCTCAGGGAAAACTGGGCCGTCAAAATGCGCCGGAACACCATCCCCCTGGTGAGTACCTTTATCTGCATGGGCGTTGAGGCGGACCTTTCCGCCTGGCCCGAAAACGTCCTGTTCCCCCTGAAAAAGCCCTATGAGTACGGCGGCGTCCGGTTTAACGACGCCGGTTTTTACAATTACGCCGCCTATCCCGGCTACGCTCCCCCAGGCTGCACCGCCTTAACCACGATCCTTTTGGGGGACACCTACGATTACTGGCAAGCCGCAAAAAACCAGGGCCTGTATACACAGCGCAAGGAGGAACTCTTTGAAACAATCCGGGAATGTTTCGAGGAACAACTGCCGCTCATAAAAGGCCGGGTCGCCGTATGGGATGTGGCGACGCCCCTGACCTATGAGCGTTTCTGCGGGTCCTACCACGGATCATGGATGACCATGACCCCTCCGGGTTCGCGGCGGGGTTCCTATCCCTATAAACCTCGGGGTGTCAAAAACCTGTACTTCGCGGGCCACCGCATGATGCCCCCCGGAGGAATGCCGGTGGCCGTTTCCTCGGGACGAAGCGCCGCGCAGTATCTCTGCCG
>JAIRZS010000347.1 GCA_031267115.1 Treponema sp. | reverse complement strand
AAGCCTTAAAATGTGTCTATTGTCACTGCTGTCCGGTTTAATTCTAAAAATCGACAAAAAACAAAATTTTGTACTGAATTTGGCTCTTTTTAGTGATGAAATAGGTCATTTTGGCAAAGGACTTCACTGAAACCTAAAAAGTTGTACCAAAATGTCCATGTTGCCTGTATCATTATGACACAAATTCTCAAAATTTGACCTGAATTTAGGACAAGAAGTTAAACCGGACAGCAGTGGTCTATTGTATAGATTTTTATACTTTTTGCGGGGGTGAAGTTTGTTTGAGGCGGTGGGCAGGCGAAGCCCGCTCTCCGCCTCTTGGGATAATGTTTCTTGGAGTTTGGGGCAAATTTCAGGCGGCATGGACGGTAGTCCGCTTTCACGGACAATTTCAAGAGCCTGCGTAGAGTAATTTGGGGACAAAAAAACTTTACTTTTTGGGGGTTGTTTTGGGGAATATTTTCTATGTCTTTTTATTTTTTGATCAATGTTCTTCCCTGCATTATATTTATACCATGATAGTATTTCAATAAATTCTTCTCCCGCGTCTTTCGACCAATTAATTTTATATTTCATCTTTATACTAAATTTAATTTCGTTGAGAGAACAGCCGCCCGGAGGGCGGGAAGCTCGAAAGGCCGAAGCGCCGTTCGACCCGCGCAAGGGGAACCAAAACGCACAGCGTTTTGGTTTTCGGAGTTTGGGGCTTCGCCCCAAACTCCCCCAAGGCCGCGAATCAAAACCGCAAAGCGGTTTTGGAAAGGCGAAAGCCGAAGGCTTTCGCCCGCGCAAGGGATAGGAGGGGCTTGTTCGCCGTTGCGCGGCGAATGGAGCGAAGCGGAACCCCGGATAGCCCGGTTTTTGGCGCCCCGCGCCAAAAATGCGCCCAAAATGACTGAAAAAAGTAACCGCCTTCGCGCTGTTTTTAGGGGCGGTTTAGAAATCTAAAAATTTTTCCCAAAAAGCCAAGCAAAATGCCCTGTCCGCGCCCTTATAAGTACGGCGGCCGGCCTTGATGATCCGGCCTCCTACCACGATCGAGGCGGCGCGCCATAGGGGGAGTTATGAATTCGCGGTTTGGTAAAATTATCGCCCTGGTACTAATCCAAAGCCAGTTTTCCATGATGCTGCCGGCGGAGGAACTGCGGACCGATATGCGGCGGGGGATGGCCAGGTTGGAGCATTACCTGGACCGGGCCGCGGCCGAACGGAAGGCCCAGACCTGGGAGCAGCTTGCCCGTGCGGGGCTGGAAGCGGCCATGTATGAATGGGAGAGCGGGGCCCTGTGGCTTCTGGAACAGGACGGTGAAACCTGGCAGGAAGAACGGGGGCGGGCGGAACTCAGTTACCGTAAAGAAACGGAGGCCGCCTACGTCCGCTGGGTCAGCGAGCGGGTCTACAACGAGCGGGCGGACATCGGGGCCTCGGATCTGGGGCTCCTGCTGCGGGAGACCGCGGCGGGGTGGAGTTACGGAAATTCCGGGCGGATTCTGAGCCCCGCCGCCGCCGAAGGGGCCAGGGCCGCCTGGGAACAGACGGCCGGAGCGGTGGCGGATCGGTATCTCGAAGACTGGGAAGCGCAGCAGGGTCTGGTTTACGCGGAATTGGAAGGCCGTCTCCGGGACCTGGGCCTCAGCGATGAGGAACGGCAGGGCCTGATCCGCGGCGCCGCGGAGGAACGCCGGGCCGCCATGAACCGGGAGTTCAGCCGGATCGCCCTGGCGGAAGGGAACCGGCTTATGGCGGAATTGCTCTACGATCAGGGGAGCATGAAAAAACTCGCCGCCGACGAGGCCGCCGCCGTTATAGTCCGCGAGCTGGCCCGGGAAGCGGAGGAGGCCGCCGAAGAGAGGACCAGGGAATTGTTCGCGGCGCTGGACGCCGCCTTTTCCGCCAAAGAGGAACCGGGGATAGACCTTGCCGCCGGGGATTGGCTTAACCAGTTTCGGAGCGCCTTTGATGAGGGGCTGGCCCGTTGGGAGGAAGCGGAACTGGGGTTTTTGGCGGCCCGGGCGGAATGGGAGCATGACGCGGAGGACGCCTACCTGGCGGGGGAAGATACCTGGAACAGGGCTTACCTGGAACTTACGGAAAGACAAAAGGCCTGGGAGGCGGCGATCCTGACCAAACTGGACGAGGGATTCTCCAAATGGCGGGAAAGCCAGTCCCGCCTTAGTACGGAAATTGAGACCGCCCGGAATGAATTTATCGCCGCCTCCGAGGAGAGCCGCCGGATAAAAGAAACGATGCTGAATTCCCAGGCGGAAATTTATATCCGCAGCCGCCAGATGATGGACATCGTAAGCCGGGGAATAGAAAGCTGGTATGATCTGTGGAACGAAAAGTACCTGAGAGTTTACACCCTGACCAAGCAGGCCGCCGCCGACGAAACCCCGGTATGGTGGGGATGGCTCGGTATTGACCGCGGAGAATTCCCCGCGGAACAGTTCCAAGACCTGGATGAGGACCTGTATAAAAATCTGCTCAGCCTTAATTTTGACATTGACGCATTAACCGATCCCAATAAAAACAATATAGATTTACTACGGAATCAAATTGAACTCTTGCAAGAATCTTTCCTCGCCCTAAAGGAACGGGGCTGGAGTCTGCCGGCCTCCGTCGATGACTTTATGGACAGCGCCGCGGAGTTGCTTGACGAAGAGACCGGCTGGCTTGCTTTGGCGGCGAAGTACCGGGAATACGCGGATACCTCCGCCGGGCGGCTCTACGGGCTGGCGGGCAGCACCGGCGGGGACATCGAAGGATACGCGGGGGAACTGCAAACCGAGCTGATAAAGGCCCAAGCCCTGTTAAGCTATTGGGACGATGAGCTGGATATAGCCGAATCCCTGAACCGCTACGCCCAGGAGACGGGTTCCGTTATCGAGGACGCCGATAGAACCCGGAAGGAACTGGAGGCGGCCGGGATCGCCTATGAAGGGACCGTAAAAAATTATGAAGCCATGGTCAGAATCGTCGCGGAAAAGGACCTGATTCTGAACAGGGCGCAGGAGCGTTTTATTGAGGTCCAGACCGCCCTGGCGGATCTGCGGGAAGCGGCCGAAGCGGCCCAGCAGGATTACGCGAATGTCCTGGCCGCTATAAAGGCAATAAACCCCGCCCCGATCTACGGTAAGGCGGCGGATCTTTCCCTGGAGATCTTGAAGTTCTGGGAGGGGGAAACAGAATCCGGCGGGGAAGGGGCCGGGGAGAAGACTAGTACCGAATCGCTCCTCGACTATTACCGCCTTTCCTTTGCGTACACCGGCATACTGCGATCCCTGGAAATAGACGTTCTCCTGGAGGCCCTGGAATACGGAGCCGGCCTCGGCCAGCCCGGCATCGACGGCCTGGAAGCCAAGGCGGAAGAGGCGCGCCTTCTTTCGCAGTCCGGCGGGGAGGAGGAGCTGCGGGCCGCCGCGGGGCTTTATCCCGCGGAGTTAACTATATCGATACGCTGGGGGGCCGCGGCGGGAGAAACGCTCCTGTACCAGAACGGCGGGGATCTCCTTACCGCTTTGGATCTGGCCTACAGGGAAAGCAGCGTCCCGGAAGAACGGGAGGCCCTGACAACCCTGATGCGGGAGGTCTGGAAGGAAGCGTCCCGATGGTACGCGGGGGAAGCCCTGCTGCGCAGGCAGAGTATTGAATACCTTAAAACCGGCAGGCTGCCGGCGGTAAACGGGACGGCGGAGGCGGATCTACAGATCCGGCTTAGGGGATTCCTGGCGGCCCTGCGCATTACCCCGGCCCTTACGGAACAGGCCCCCGATTCCGCGGCTGCGCAGGATTTTGCGGCCCTGGAAGCCCTGCTGGAGGAACTGCTTGCCCTGCCGCCGGGGCAGACGGCGGGAGCCCTGGCCGCGGCCGGGGAGAACCCGCTTTTTGCCGCCCTTTCGGCGGGGACCCTGGCCCTGCCCGCCGGAGCTTATGCCGCGGCCTGGCTGGCCCAGCGGCAGGCGGAACAGGATCTCGGCCTCTTGGACGCCGAGCGGGCGCAGCTTATCGTAAGCCGCTACGGCGCTTATGACGCGGAAACTATAAACCGGCGGAACCAGGATGCCCGGGAATCGATAAAGGCCCTTATCGCCGCCTTCCAGGACGGGACCGGGGGCGCCGCGGGAAGGAACGGGGCCCTGGGATACGCGGCGGAATTGCGGAACGCCGGGCAGGGGCTTAACCAGGCGGGGCGGGAAGCCCTGGATGTTTATATTGCCGCCTTCCTTGAGTTTGCCGCGGTCCGGGATTACGAGGACAACCCGGAAAACGAATCCCGCCTGGATTCGCTGCTCAGTGAATATACGGCCGCGGAGGCCGCCTTCGGCCTTTATAATTCCTGGCAGTATAAAATTTATAACAGCGCGGCCCTCTCAGAAATAACGGGGAGCCGCGAATTCGCCCTGCTCCCCGCCAGCCTCAGGAATGAGTTCGCTTCATACGCGTCTTCCGGGGATTATACGGCCCTGGGCGGATGGGCCGGAAAGGTTATAGAAGCCGCGTATAAAGACTTTATGATCAAAGCCGACGCCCTGACCTACGCCCAATACTACCAGCAGGAAAAAGACGGCGGCCGTTTCTCCTGGATAGATGAACTGGCGGCCTGCGGGGACAAAATGTCTGAATACGGCATCGGCAATGAAATTCTTGAGGAAATAGATTTGCTCTTTACCGACGGCGCGGTAGACGCGGCCCTGGGGGGTTTGAAAAACAAGGCCCTTTGGACCGGGATATGGTTTACCGGAGAAGATGAATGGAACTATACCCAGTACCAGGGGAATACCGGCTCCTCCGCCCTGGAACCGGCCCGCAGCGCCATGGAAAGAAGTTGGAATGAATACCGTGAAAAAATAACGCTGGACAGCGGCCTCTACGCCGTGATGGCTTTGGAACTGGGCAGGCTGCAATACGCGAATAAGAGCGGAGAAGAACTGGATAAATTGATCGATGAGAAGAAAGAGGTCCTGGACGGGGCCCTGGACGCGTACAACACCTATTTAGATAGCGACTACGATCGGGCCGTCAAATCCCTGGATCAGAGCTGCGGGGACTACAATGCCGCCGTGGATAGGGTGGACGAATACTACCGGGAAATGACCGCCGCCCGGCTGAATCTGCGCAAACGGCAGGAAATATACGATTGGGCCTCCAGCGTATACTTAAAAGATTTTGGAATAAACAACGAAGAAGACTACCTGACTCCCCTGGAAAAATTGAGCCAGGTCCGTTACGCCCGGGAAAGGGTGCTGATCGCCGTAGAAGTGCTGCAGGAAATATTGGGCGGCAGCCCTGCTCCTGTTGATACCCCCACCCAATACGCCATGGAATCGTATAAGGAAAGCCGGCGGAGCTACTACCTTGCCCAGGCCGCCGCCTACGAAGGGGAAACGGCCGCCGGCCGGCAGCGGGCCGTGGTCCGGGAAGCGGAGCTGGCGGAAGAAACGGCCCGGAGAGAACTGGCGATCGAATTCGATTCTGTTGATCCCTCCGATTATGAATTGGTAAACGTTATCAGCGACGGGGACGGCGGCTACCGCGTAGAATTGGCCTATACCCTGCAAGATAAGTACATCGACGATATTTTTGGTTCCCATGACCCGGACAAGCCGGGAAACTCCGGAATAGTCATCGGCAGTACGGCGGTAAAAAAGGCGGATGCGGAAATCGATCCCGAGGTCCTGCGCGGCTACTTCGGCGATGATAAGGCGGTGCCGGTAGAGAGGGTGGGGGCCCAGGAATTTATGACCGCGGCCGAATACGAGGCCGGCGTATGGCTCAAAAGAATGGGGTCCCTGGGGATTGATTATTATGACGACGTGATGCTGGCCTCCCTTTATATCCGGTACTGCGCCGATGACGGATCGGCGGAAGGGAGCGCGTGGTTTAACGGAATAAGCGATCCCCGGTCGGGGGGGAATTATACCCTGGGGGATATTCCCCTAAGTTACAGCATCACCGGTTTTGATCTCCGGGCCGAATACAATTCCGCCCGGCGGAAGGCGCTGCAAGAGGCCTATAACCGGGTCGCGGCCCGGGACGGCGGGGAAGAGGATATAGCCCGCTATCTGCTTTACCGCGGCAGAAACCTAATCGGCAATGCCGCCGATTATGAGGAAAATCTCCTTAAGGTCCGGGCTATGGAAACCGTGGACCGGGCGGTAGGAGAAACCCGCGGGAATTATACCGTTGCCTATAAGACGGCCATGGGCTTGGGGGCCGCGCTGACCGCCTCGGGGGCGGCCTTAATGGCCTCGTCCTTCTTTAATCCGGGCCTCATCCTTCTGGCCCAGACCGCCTTCGCGGGGGCGGCGGCCGCCTTTGTTACGGCGGGCATTCTGGATCGCACCATCGATCAACTCAACGGCATCGGGAACAGCTTAAAAGTTCTTATGACCGGCGCCGGACAAAACCTTGACGGCGATTCCGGCTACCATACGCAGTTTAAGAACGACTACGATAAATGGATAGAGTCGCTGGCCTATTTGACCCAGGAAAGAAAGGCGCTGAACGTCATGATGTACGGGACCGAAGATAAGCCTGTCGGAACAGCCGATGAAAACCCGGAGTTGAATTACGAGAATTTCTGCCAGGGCCTTTCGGCGCTTTTAGATGCCGGGGAAACCAGAACCGCCGTCTCCTACGCCGAGGCCGTTGACCTGTATACCAGGGAATTATTCGATAAAAGCGGGGCGGAAGCCGGGTCCACGGTAGACGGCGCCGTCCGGATACTCAACGCGGCTTTGGATGAAAAGGCCGCCGCCCTGAAAGAATCGCTGGACGCGGAATCGAAGCGGCTCATGGCCGAACAGGAACAAAACCTAGAACTTTACCGTGCGGCGCTGAACTCGGCCCTGGTGATTCCCCAAGACCGGCAGGCGGAATTGCGGGCCCTGGCCTTAAGGGCGGGGGACCCCGATCTGGATATAGCCGAACGGCGGAAGGCCGGGCTTGCGTACGAAAACCTCATCGGGGAACTCTACGGAAAAGCCGGGGACATCCGCGGAGAAATCCAGCCCCTCTTGGAGAAAGGCCTGGGGGCGGGCAGTTGGGACAGCGAATGGTATACCGCCAATCTGATCGAGCTGGAGGGGGAACTGTTCGGTTCCCGAGTCCTCTATACCCGGGCGGCGGAATTCTATACCGAGGAGGAAATCGTTCTGCTGCGGACATCCGCCCTGGCCGCGATGGAAAAGAATTCCGCCCTGGCGCTGTCGGTGAAAGAATGGGAATGGGATCTACAGATGAAGGATTTTCTGGATCAGTACTATGCCTGGCAGGAACAGGTGGAACAGATAAAGCGGGCCGGTCTTTCCGAATGGGAAAAGGCCCGTTCAAAAATGAACGAGGGGTATTACAACTGGCAGAAAAAATTTGACGGCGAATACCAGGCAAAGACCAGCGCTTGGGATCTTAATTACCTGGAATTTGTAAATGAAAAACGGCAGTGGATTGAAGATCAGTACCTTTACGCGGTGAATGTAGAGGGCGCCGGACTCTTTGACTATACGGGAAGCGGCGGCGCCGGGACAGCCGGGCAGACTTTGGCGCAGCTTGCGGTGGAAAGGATGGACCGGGAAACCTTCGATCCTTCTTTGTACACCGACGCGCTGCTGGATGATTCTATGCTGGGGGAACTTCTTTCCCACATAAGCAGCCTTGAAGGGCGGGGAGAACTTGGAAGGCCCCGGGTTCAAACCGCGGTAAAACGGACGAGTTCCGCCGGGGACCTTGTTCTGGCGTCGAGGATTCTTGACGAGATGAACAGCGATATGCGGAAGGCCGCCGCAAAACTAGCGGCCGTGGACGCCCAGCGGATCATCGAAGCGGCGGTCCGGCAGTTCCAGAACCGGCTTGCCTTGGAAAACAAGGCCGTCTGGGAATGGGAAGAACATCTGGTGCAGGCCAACGGCTACCGGACCGACGGCGAAATCCGGCGGCAGGCTGTAGTCGATTCTAACGCCTTTGAAAATATCACCGTTACTCAGACCGTCCACCGTTACCAGGATTACAAACCCAGTTCCATGCCCGACGCCGGCGTGGATCTGGGGGCCGCCGCCATGCGGGACCTCGACGCCGATACGATTATGCGTTTTGTCGAGACCGCCCGCCGAAACCTGGACCAGTGGGGGGAGAAGATCTTCGGCCGCCTTGATGAAAACGAGCGGACAATGGAACACCGGATTCTCCGGGGCCGCGGAGAACTGAGCGCCGGCGCTTACGCGGAGACTGCCTCCGCGGAAAAGGACCGGGTTGATGCTATAACGGCCCAGATGGAGAAATTCGAATCCAGGAACTTTGAATCTCTGAGCGATGACGAAAAGAGGGAGTACGAGAGTCTGGCAAACCAGTTGGTTACGGTGCGGGACGGCGAATTGGGGGCCCACATCGGCTACGGCCCGGTATTAAAAGATAAGGTGAGTTATCTCCGCAGCCCCATTGACGACGCCCTCGATCGGGGGGCGGGGGAAATGGGTAAGATCATGCTGGATTTTCTGTGGAACAGCCGGGTAAGCGCCGCGGGTTACCAGGAATCCTTTAAGGCCCTGTATGATCAGAAGCTCTGGTCCGGGGACTCTATTCCCTGGCTGGAAGCCTTTACCATGCGGGATATCGCGGGCGTTGCCGCGGGCATCGGCGGAATAGTAGACCCGGTTGTAGGGCTTGTCGATGACGCGGTTTTCGCGGTCTTTGATCTGGGCCTGGGTTACCAGAGTCCCGAAAGCGTCCTGATGTCCCTGGCGGGTAACGCCGTCTCAACGGCCCTGTCTTACGGGACCGCCTCCCTGGGGAGTCTGGATATTATCAAGAACCTGGGGGCGGACATCATGAAACCCCTAATCGATACCTTGGGGAACGAGGCTTCGAGCATACTGCTTACGGCCCTGGGTTCCTCGGCTTCGGCCTATACTACTACCGCCGCGATGAACGCGGCGCGGGCCTACGATTTTACCGCCGGGAGTTTTGATACCCAAGCCTTTGTTAAGAGTCTGTACAGCGCGGAAACCCTTTCCGGCGCGGCAGGCGCCTTTGTGGGGTCCGGGATCGGCAATCTTACCGGCGGCGCCCTGTCCTATGCCGATCAAAAACTCTACGGCGGTCTTGTAAACCTGGCGGCGGCCGGGTACAGCGAGGTGGCGCGGTTCGGCGTATATGCGGCGGACAGCATGATCAACGGCGGCGGCGGTTTTATGGATCGCCTCGGGCAGGCCTACGACAGCATGGGCGGCATTACGTTGAATGTCGCCAACCTGGGAAGCATCCTGGACCTGGCGGGGACCCTAAGCTACCGGCTGGGCGGGAACTACAATACCGGCCTTGGGGATCTGGGCGGGCTGTTGGCCGGCGCCGGCTTTATGGAACTTAATCTCGGCCTTGACGGCGGCTCCCTGTCCCTGGGGATGGGCGGCATCGACCTGGCGGGCAGCCTTTATACCAGCGCCAAGCACGGG
>JAIRZS010000334.1 GCA_031267115.1 Treponema sp. | reverse complement strand
ATCCAGAGTTCTCGGCAGTCATGGCGTTAAGCCGTTCTATCTCGTTCCCCGCATTGGCACAATAAAACGAACCTTTGTTTCTGGCGGTACGCAACCGGGGCGGATACGGAATATCTTGGGGTCGTTAAGCATTCTGGTACATGCCAATGGTTCTGTTTCGATAATCTCTGCTGGAACAGGTGCATTTTACATAGATACACCAGTTGCTCATAATCCTGTTGCCTTTGGCAGCGGTAGCGTAACACTCCCTTCTGTTATCAAGTTCGATGCCTCCCGCTATGTCTCCACCGGCCCCGATGTTGCCCCTTCGCACTTCTCCAAACGCCTGTGGCGGCGCGTTAGCTGACCCTGCGCCATAATCTTTTGGACAGGTTAGTCCCTGCGTTATCAGGACCGGTGGGGGATACGCGGGAGGGGTCAAAACCGATGCCATCTCTATTACTTGTACTTACGGATGCCTGATAGGAACCGCCCAACCCACCTTTTGAGAAGAAAGCGCCCGAGGCTCCGACACTGGCCGACCAGCCGATAGCGAAGACATCTCCAATTATGTTCCGTATCCGGTCTCCTTGTACCCCGCCAGAAATAAAGGTTGGTCTATTTCCGCCTTCTATGGAGGGGAACTTGCCGCCGGGGACAATCACCTCGGTGACGTATTTTCCGGCATGGAGGCCGGTTGTTATTTCATAGCCCATTTCACTGACAACTTCCACAAAGTCCGCGTCGGTCAGAAGATTCCCGCATCTTTGCCGCCCGGCAATTTCATCGGGAACAAGATAAGCCCATTTTACCGGGTCCAGTTCTTCGGGCACCGTGTAGGCGGCGGTTTGCGGTATAAACTTATAGAGCCTGAAATCATCCCCCTGTTTGTGGTAGCAGACTACGGGGGCGGCCCCCGCCGGAATAGAATTCCCGGCCAGGGTGTAATAGTCAACGAAAGAGGGCGGCGGGCTGGCGGATACCCCGTACATGATGGACCGGTCAGACCATGTATCCCAGGCGCCCGGCCACCCGATTTTTACGGGGGTAGGCTCGTCGGGGTAAAATTCCAGCATCCTGCCAACCGGAAAGTTATAATCTTTGACGGCCCGGGATAATTGCGCCGGGTCATGGCTGTCCGGGGTTAGGCCCAGGTCGGTTATAAGGTTTTGAAGGCTGTCGAGGATAAGATTTATTGTTTCGGCGGGGATAAAGGAGGGTTCGACGAGGGGATCGGTAAAGCTGCCGTTAGTGAACTTGCCGGTGGAAGGATCGAGGCCCGGCCACCTGACTTCTTTTCCGAAAAGAGTGAGTATCTGATCCTCGGGATATAATCCGGGCATAGCCGCCTCCTATTGCAGTTCCTGTAATTGCGCGCGGAGCGATAGTATTTCCGCGCTGATTTGGGAAAAGTACTGCCTGTCCTCTTCCGTGGCCGCGCCGGCCTGGATAGCTATCAGGGACCGCTGTATCCTTCTTTCCGCGTCTTCTATGGCCGCTTTCTTTTCGGCGATGTGCCGCTCTTTTTCCGCCGCGGCCTTTCTAACGGCGTCAGCAACCCAGGACTTGGAGCTTTCATCCCAGTTCTGAAAAGCCTCGTTTTCCAGGGGTTTTTCCCGCGTAAAGCCCTCCCCGGGTTCCGCGTCCAATTTGGTGATCCGCATTTCTTTGCCATCTTTCTTGTCGTACCAGAGACCCTGGTTGTCTTTCCGTATTCCGGATTTGATCAGTTCATCATCCGGTATACGCCGCAGGGCCGCGTCATACCAGGCAAGATCGTCCCCGCCCTCTCCCTCCCAGTCATTGGGAACGAGGGACCATTCCGGCCCGGGAGCTTCATCCCCGGGAGTCTGCCTTACCCGGCCTACCCTCCCGTTTTTCTTTGTAATCCAGGTGGTCATTAAAAATCCCCCTCCGGCACAGCGCCGTAAAAGAAATATAAGATATAATTTGCCAGCGCCTCTGACCGCAGGGTCTTTTCAAAGGCGGCTTTTGCCTCCCCGTTTCCGGCGGCGGATGCGTAAATAAAAATCGTTGAAAAGGAAGCGGGGCTGGCAATGCGGCCAATGGCGAACCGTGAAAAACCGAAGAAGGCCGGCCTGAAGGGGAACTCAATCTTTCCGACATCTATGCCGTATATACGCCCTATTTCCCGTATGGCGGCGGGGTTGGTATTCTGGTTTTTCCGGGAGAACAGGAGCGCCCTCCGTTCTTCCGGTTCCAGGTCCCGCCTCACCGTGCCGGTGATGACCCGCTCCCAGTCGTCCAGGGTTTCACCGGCGGTATCAACGATGCTTTCGTCAAAGAGGCCCGACATCCGGGTACGGTAGCGGATAAACTCATCCAGTTTTGCCTTGCAGAAAAGGGAACAGTCGCTTGCGGGGTCCTGGAACTGCCGGTCCCAGTAAGCGCCCTGGGGGAAGAGTTTGCGCAGGGAGGCTTCGTACAGTTCCGGGACCCGGATTTTTATTCCCATGTTATATCCCCCAGCACCGGCAGTTCCAGGATCGTAGTAGTTACCTGCCCGCTTTCGCTGCCGTTAAGTTTGACCGCGGCGTCGCTAATAGTAACGCCGTCAATAATTACTTCCCGGAGCATGCCGGCGGTACAGGCCATTCCGGGAGCGGCGGCCGTCTGGAGGTACTGCTTAAGCCTGCCCGTGACCGCCGTGCGGTTTGAGGTGGTGTTTTCCGCGGGCAAGAGCGCGATGGCCGGTTCCAGGGGAATGAGAGCCGGGGTGCGGACGGTAAATAAAACGGGCGGGGCAACCTCGGAAATATAGCTGGTAATTAACGCCAGGCTGCCGACCGGGACTATCCCGTCAATCTGGTTTCCCCCGGTGACCAGTATCAGCACCGCGCCGAAAACGCCGAAGTTCCTGAATTCCCAGGCCCTGGATACTTCGGGGCTTGAGTCGGCGGCCCAGTCGGCGAAATCGCCGGGCTTGCCGTAGCGGACCGGGTTCCTGATGGCCTGTAACACCCGCACGAGGTACGCCTCATCGCTTTCCGCGTCGGCGCCTCCGGTGATGCCGTCCCCGGTAACCGCGGCGGTAGAATCAACGCCGGGCGGGATGGAGGAACTGAGCGAAAGGGTTTCCCCGGCCGCCAGGTTCGCCTCCGCCCCGAATGTTTCCGCCCTTACGGCGGCGGCGGCAAATCCGTCTGAACCGACGCGGAAAGACATTTCCGTAAAATAATGCTGGCCGGAGGGGGCCGTATACACCAGCCCGGCGGGGAGCACCGCGCCGGGGACCCCGGGGACGCTGATCGTGCCCGTTGCGGCCACGGCGTATAAGGGCGCCACCCTGCTGGACCAGTGGGACCGTAAATGCTCCCCCTCGGCGGTGTCGGGGAATATCTGTTTGGCAAGGAAATCCAGGTCTCCTAAAAGCTGGTGGTTTATCCCCGCGTCTACCGAAGCAAGAACTTTCAGGAGATTATGCCGGGGTGTTTTATCAAGGGGCCGGTAAAGGCTCATATAATTGGCATAGGTACGGTCGCGCAGTACCGTCAGGGAATCCCGCTTAAATGACATCCCACACCTCCTTTATCCCGGGCTCCGCTAAAGAACCGTCAGGCCGCCTTATGTCAACCTGATAATCAATCCGGTTTTTCCCGGAACGTTCCGCCGTACAGTCAGCGGCGGCCGCGAGCCCGTCATCGACAAGCCACCGCAGCGAGTCCCGCACCATCCGCTCCAGGATTCCCGCCGTCCGGCCGTCTACCCTGCCTTCTTTTTTCAGGAGCCATAATTCGCTGCCGAAACCGGGGTCGGCCCACCACGCGCCTTTATCGGTGCCGATGCTCATCAGGGCCAGCTCCCGGATATCGGCCCAGCGTTCTATCCTGATACAATCACCCGCCGCCATGGAGCACCTTGCCCGATTCGATCCCGGCAAAATTTTCTTTAACCGCCAGAGCGGCCAGGGCCGCCGAGACGGCCCCCTTGTACGCGGCCCCGCCGTCCAGCGCCGCCGTGGGGGAGTTTTGAAGGGCGGCGATGACCCCGTCAAGACGGGCCGTCAATACCGCAAGCTGGGCTTTCAATTCCCCCGCTTTAATGAGCCCGCCGTAACCGGTCCCGGATAGTTCCACGGTCCCGGAGTTCCGGCAGATAACCCGCCCGCCGGAAGCGGTATACAGCGCCGCGTCCCCCTCCTCCAGTTCCGGCGGCGTTACGCCGCCGCCGGGGCATAAGGGAAAAATCTCAAACCCGTCCAGGTTTCCGCCCTGGCAGATTACGAAAGCTTTACCGTTTTTCGCCTTGGCGTAAAAACCGTAGGGGAAGGCTTCTCTTTTTTCGATCACCCTGGCGTTGCGGGTTTTTACCTGTATTTTGCCGTCGGCGTAGCGTTTCTGAAATTCGCCGGTGACAAAAAGATTACGCAGTTTCGCGGCGAGTTCCCGGATTTGCTCCATCATAAATACGCCGCCCGGTTTACCAGGGTGACGGTGCTGCTCATGGTTTCCGTATCTGCCTCCTGTTCCACTTCGGCTATTAACAGGCTAGCGTTAAGGCCCGCCGAGGGCATACTAACGGGGATTAGTAGATTCGGCACCCAGAAGATTTCTTTTTTTTTGGTAACCGGGCCCAGGTTTTCGATCTGCGCGTCCGTAAGGCCCCAGCCGGGAACGGTAACGGTTGCGCGGTTTTCCCTCCTGCGGTTCATCTCCGTCTCCGCCCGGCGCCGGAGTTTTTCCGGTTCGAAGACGGGCTTTGTCAGATCGATGGTCAGGATACGGTTGTTCTTGCAGGTGTCGTCTATCACGCTGGCTTTCATGCCGGCGGCGGTTACAATATACTCGTGGTATTGTTCGGCCCCGTTCTCTTTCCACTCGATGCTTTTGATATTCCGCCCTTCGGTAAGGTGGAACCCTTCCATCTGCCGCACCGTAGCCGCGACCTGCCAGACAATGAGGCCGCCGGCCTCATTGCTGGTGAGGATAAAACCCTGGCTGTCCGCCTCGGTGACGAGTTTTGTCCAGGGGCTCTCGCCCTGCCATTCGAAAAACAGCACCCCGGCGGTAAAATCGCCTATATTGTCCGGAATAAGGGCGCAGTTAATCCCGAATTTATCGCAGATAGTTTGCGTGATTTGGAAGAGCGTCCGCAATGGGAGCCTGTCCTGCCACGCGGAGTCAATAATATCCCGCGCCGGGCTGCGGCCTATAACCAGAACAGAATGTTTTTCAATGTCCGCGCCGGCGGTAATCTCGTCAACCAGAACGGTGGTAACCAGCCGCTGGCCGCCAGAATCTTTTATACGGGCGTTTTCATAGCGTACTTCAATCCTTTCGTGCTTGCGTACTTTGGTACGCTCGCCCGCCGGTATCTCCAGTTCCAGGGTATGGCAGATATCGTCCAGGCTTTTTTTAATAGAGATATGCCGCCACAGGAGTTCCCTCCCGCTTGAGGCGTTCTTAACGATAATTCTAGACATAGGCCACGGCTCCCTCAACCGCGAAAGAATCGGGGACGGGGTTAAGTTCGCGGATTTTGTCCTCACCGCACCCCAAATAGTGAGCCACGTACAGGAGCGGCGAGGCGGCGGGAATAATGCGGGTCATTTCCCCGCTTAACTCCCTTTCGGACAGCCTCTGTGACAGGGCGGCCCGCGTATCCTGAAGCGCCGCGTATACGGCGGGATTTTCCCTGCTGACGCTTTCCTCCAGTTTTTCCATAAGCCGCCAGTAAGCTTCCGCGTTCCGGCGGGTGAGCCGGTCATAGTTTGTAAGAATGCCGGCCGATACCCAAAAGGCCATGGTCCTGAAAAGGTTCTCTATGGCCGTTTTCGTGGCCGCCTGGCTGACGGTGGCCGTATCAGCGGACAGGGTAAAGCTGCCGGCCTCGAGAAAAAAAAGTAAAACATTTTTTTCGTTATCGGGGGAAGGAAGCTCGGGGCTGCCTGGCGCGGAGCTGGTATCGGACAGCGCGCCGGCCGTTTGGCCGTACAGGGCGGCGCTGTTTTTGATTTCCAGCACGCCGCCGGCAATCGAAGCCCCCGCGTCAAAAAGCGCCTGGGCCAGTTCCCGGGGGGAGCGGATCCCCTGGTTAATGAGATTGGTAATACCCAGGACCTTGCCGGTCATGGTATTAAGGGTTGTTTTCGCGCCCTGTATCCTGCCGGTTATATTCAGGAGGGCAGTTTTAAGCTGGGAAAAGCCGGAGGCGAAGGCGGCGGCATCCAGCGGCGGATTGGCGCCGCCGCTGCCGCCGCCTCCCGGGCCGGAACCGCCGCCGTCACCGCCCGATCCGGGATCGCCGCCGCCCGGTGACGATCCCGCCGCGCCGGCCAGCCGGGCCTCAAAGTCGCCGGCAGCAGCCGCCCGCAGTTTTGCCGCCGCTTTTTCTACCTGCATGCCGGCGGAGGGCAGCGCCGCCACGCGTTCGGTAATGCTGACCCCGGCCCGGCGGAACGAAAGAGAGACCGCGCACTGCCCCTGTTCGTCGGCGGTTTCGGCTATTTCATAATGGTCATCGACAACCACCGGGAACCGGCCCCAGAAGGGCAAGTCGATATATCCGGGGTTATCGTCACCGGTGGGGACGCGCAGGGCTTCGATCAGTTTGTTGCGCTGTACGATATAGGCGGGGCCGCGCAGGTATCCTTCCACGGCGAGGGCCTGCGGTTTTTCATTCAGATACTCGTGCGACCAGAGGCCGCCGAAAGGATACTCCGCCGTGTCCCGGGACTGCCCCCCGGAAAAACGGAAACCTTTTTGTATGAAGGGGACGGCCAGGCCGCCCGGGGCCTGGTAGCTTGCCGCGCGCGGGCTGTCGGCGGGATCGGAGCGGTAGGCGGCCCGCCAGTCTTTGGCGTAGGGGGAGGGCGGGGAGGCGTCAAAACGCGCGTCGGCGCCCATTATATCAGCCTCGCG
>JAIRZS010000300.1 GCA_031267115.1 Treponema sp. | reverse complement strand
CATAAATTGCGGGGTATGAAACCGCGCAGTATTGTCGGACCTCTGGTCCGCAATTTCCTATCCAACGACAGATTTTTCGAAGAAAAATCTGATACCTCGCCCTTCAGGGCGAGGTAGTTTATTCGGGATGAGGTTCTATGGCAAAAGCGGTATTCAGGCCGGGAGAGCTTACTCAGCTAAACGAAAAGGTAGTGCTTCAGGCGCCGGAAAACTTTGAACTTGCGCATCTCTTTCCCCCTTCCGGCGCGGAATTCCAGGACGATCGCATCAAAGAGGAGGAAGTGTACACCGGGCCCACTGTGGAGGATATACGCCGGGAAGCGGAAGAGTTCAGGGTCCAGTGGGAAATAGAAAAAGAGACGATGATCTCCGCGTCCAAAGCCGAAGCCGAACGTATTGTCAGGGATGCCGGCGAAAAGGCCGGCCGGGAGCTTGCCCGGAAGGGCGCCGAAGGGGATGAGAAAAAGCGCCGGGCCGAAGAAGACGCCGCGGCAATCGTTGCCGAAGCGGAGAAAAAAGCCTCGGAGGTTGAGGCGGGGGCCCTGGCGGAATTTGAGCAGAAGCGGCAGGAAGCGGAAGACGCGGGCAGGGAGGCCGGCCGCGAAGAAGGCTACGCGGAAGGGAAAGCCGAGGTAGGGCGGCTTATTGAGCGCGTCCAGGTGATCCTTGAACGCGCCCAGAATTTGCGGACGGAGATTCTCGCGGACACCGAGCAGCAGATTGTCGATCTTGCCCTGCTGATTTCCCGGAAAGTGATCAAGACCATCTCCGAAAGCCAGAAGGCCGTGGTACTCCAGAATATCGCGCAGGCCCTGAAGAAGGTCAAGGCAAGGGGCGTTATCATGATCCGGGTGAATATCGCCGATCTGAGGCTCACAACCGAACACAGCAAAACTTTTATCCAGATGATGGAAGGCGCCAAGGATGTGCAGATAGTGGAGGATTCCTCGGTTGATCCCGGCGGCTGTGTTATTGAAACGGACTTTGGCGAAGTTGACGCCCGCATTTCAAGCCAGCTCGCGGAACTTGAGGCGAAGATACTGGAACTGTCGCCAATAAAGGGAAAGCCGAAGTCCGCCGCGCCTTCCGCGCCCCCTTCGGCCGGGGGGAACTAGATGGCCAGCCAGGCTGTTCTTGATCACGGCGCCGGTATCTTGAGAAAGTATCTGGATACGACGGAAAGCGCCGATGTCATAAAGTGCGTGGGCAGGATAAACCGGGTACAGGGGCTTCTTATTGAAAGCCGCGGCCCGCAGGCTATTATCGGGGAATTGTGCCGCATAGAGGTTTCGGGCGGCAGCCGCGTCATAGCGGCCGAGGTTGTTGGCCTGCGGAACGAGACGGTGCAGCTTATGGCATACGAAGAAACTACCGGGATAGAGGTGGGCGGCCGGGTCGTCGCCACGGGGAGCCTCCTGGAAGTGCCGGTATCGCAGGAACTTTTGGGCCGGGTCCTTGACTGCCGGGGCCGTCCCGCCGACGGGAAGGGCGACATTGCCGCCCGCCAAAAATACCCCGCCCTGGCGGCCGCCCCCGATCCGCTGACCCGCAGGCCCATCCGCGACAGAATCAGTACCGGCGTGCGGGCCATCGACGGGCTTCTGACCGCCGGCAGGGGGCAGAGGCTCGGCATTTTTGCCGGTTCGGGCGTGGGGAAGTCAACGCTGCTCGGTATGATAGCCCGCAATACCAATGCCGACGTGAATGTCATCGCCCTTATCGGGGAACGGGGGCGGGAGGTGAACGAGTTTATCGAAAGCGATCTGGGGCCGGAGGGCCTCGCGCGGTCGGTAGTTGTTGCGGTGACCGGCGACGCGTCGCCCCTGGCCCGCTTGCGGGGCGCCTATGTCGCCACCGCCGTGGCCGAGTACTTCCGGGATCAGGGCGCCGACGTGATGTTTCTCTTTGATTCGGTAACCCGCTTCGCCCGGGCCCAGCGGGAGATAGGCAATGCCTCCGGCGAACCGGCGGCTACCCGCGGTTATACTCCCAGTGTTTTTGACAGTATGCCGAAACTTCTGGAACGCAGCGGTACTTCCAGCAGGGGCAGCATTACCGGGTTTTACACGGTCCTTGTTGACGGGGACGATCTGGACGAGCCTGTTTCCGACACGGTACGGGGAATCCTCGACGGGCACATCGTCCTTTCCCGGAATCTGGCCGGGCGGAATCACTACCCGGCGATTGACGTGCTGGGGAGTATTTCCCGGCTTATGCCGAAAGTGACCGGGAGCGTTACCAGGAAAGCCGCCGGTTATATACGCCGCCTTATTGCCGATTATGCCGGGGCGGAGGACCTTATCAATGTGGGGGCGTATGCGCCGGGTTCCAATCCCGCCATTGACGACGCCATTGCCAGGCGGCAGGCAATCGAGGATTTTCTTGTGCAGGATGTCGGCGAGCCGTCAACCATGGGGGACACCCTGAAGCGCCTGGGCGGGATTGCCGGTATGGAGATTCCCGCCGGGGAGATGGGCGTATACATGGCATGAAACGATTCCGCTTTAATTTGCAGAAGATACTGGATCTGCGGGCGCACCGGGAACAGGACGCCGAAATCGAACTTGGCCGGGCTATGGTCCGGCTTGCGGAACTGGAAGGGCGCCTTAAAGCCCTGGCGGAAGAGCGATTCCGGGCCGCGGCGGGCCGTTTCGCGCAATCCAATTCCGCGGAAGATATGCTCTCCTATGAACGCTACATTACCCGCCTTGATTTTCAAAAAGAAGAACTGCTGGAAGAAGCCGCCGTTGCGGAACTTGCGGTAAATGAAAAGCGCGAAGCCTACCTTGCCGCCTCGCGGGACAGGAAAATCCTGGACAAGCTGGGGGAAAAGCGTTTTGGGGAATACCGCAAGCTGGCCCTGAGGGAAGAGGTTAAGATCGTTGACGACGCGGCTTCCGGGCGGCCCTTGGCAGAAGAGGCGGTGTCTTTGGCCGGGGCTGACGCATAGAATCCTATACAGCCGTTTGCCGTTACCCGCTGGAGAACAGGGCCTGTGCAGGGAACGCGCAAGGGATTGCAGCGGTATCCTTTTTTGCCGGAGGCAAAAAAGATACAAGCGTAAAGCCCGGTCCGCGGGCCGTCCTGCCCTGCGGGCAGGCTGGCGCGCGGATGCGCCCAAAACGCCCGGTATTAGAATAAAACACAATTTTTTATGCTTTTATACACTTTTATACAAATGAATACAAAGGCCGCGCCGGATGCTATATTTGAGCCTCCGCATTTAGTTTTTTATGAAAACCGTATTGATTCTTTTGAAAGTTTAAGGTATTCTTCCTTTTAATATAAGATATACAAGGAGAGGTTTTGCAGGAAGCTGTGTAAAATCCGGCTGGGGATTGTTGTTATGCGGGGCAGGGTCCGGCGTTTCTATTTTACGGACCTCCGGGCGGCGGATTCCTTCTCTGGGAATGATTACAAAGCTTACAGAATTATTTCGCATCTTAGTTTAATTCCTGTTAGAATGCGTATGAAACTGTCAGTTAAAGTATCGTTGTGGATAGGTCTTTTAGTACTTTTTATTGTTACCTGCATTGGCGCTGCTGTGGTACTGGTATCGAGGCGCATTGTGGAAGATGTGGCCAGAAAGTCCCTGCAGAACCAGTCGAAAATAGCCGCCTTGCTTATTAGTGACGGTATTATCAAAACAGATCTTGATGTGCTGTACGAACTGGCGAATCGGGCAAGTACACGGACCATGGTCTGGGAGGTACAGCAGGAAAACCTTATAGCGGATATAGACCGGCTCGGCTATATGGATTTCGGCATAGTCGGGCTGGACGGCATAGCCCATTATATTAAAGACGGGAGTACGTCGAATTTGGCGGACAGGGATTATATAATAAAGGCCCTGGCCGGGCAAAGAGCGGCCTCGGATGTAATTATAAGCCGGGTAATCGGAAAGCCGGTGCTTATGTTTGCGGCCCCCATTATGGTAAACGGGAGCGCGGCGGGCGCCCTGATAGGCAGAAAAGACGGCGCGGTGCTGGGCGAGATGACCGCCCAAATCGGTTTTGGCCAGACGGGCTACCTTTATATGGTAAACAAAAGCGGGACCACTGTCTGCCATCCGGATTCTTCTCTGGTGTACGATCAGTTTAACCCGGTAACGGAAGCTGAAAACGATCCTTCCCTGTCTTCCCTGGCGGAATTTATTTCCATGATTATCCCCGGCGGGGAAGGCTTTGGCGGCTATGACTACGGGGGAAAATTGTATATAGGCGCCGCCACCCCGGTGGCGGATACCGACTGGATACTTGTCGGTTCCGTCGAGCAGGAAGAATTTTTCGCTGATATTACCAGCATAGTTCTGTATACGGTATTCATCGGCATCGGGGCGCTGATACTGGCGGTAATCCTGGTATTCGTCATGGTAAGCTTTATAATTATCAAACCCGTAGGGCTTATTATGCGCGAGGCGGACGCCCTGGCGAACAACAAGTTCGATATTGAGATATCCGCCGGTTCCAATGACGAAATCGGGGATGTGCAAAAGGCCCTGGCGGTTATCCGCGAAAGCCTGAAAAAGACTCTTGCCGAAATTAACAACAAACATTTGGGGCAGATCAATATAAGCAAGAATCTGCATAACTCCATAAAAGATTCTTCCGACAGCATTGATGTGATCAATCAAAATATGGGGACCGTCCAGGTACAGGCAGGTTCCCAGCTGGATTCGGTGAACCACACCGCCGAATCGGTCGAGGAGATTATACAGCATATCGGCTCCCTGGAAGATGTGGTAAAAGTCCAGGGGGAGAATATCACCCGCTCGTCCGAATCCATAGAGCAGATGGTTAAGGATATCGACTCCGTACGGAATGTGGTAAAGAAGGCCAGTGAGACTACCGGGGAACTTTCCAAGAGTTCCGACACGGGGCGGAAGATGCTGAACAGCCTTAGCGCCGAGCTTGCCCGGATTGCGGAACAGTCGGCTTTTCTGGAGGAGGCCAACGCGGCCCTGGTCAATATTGCCGCGCAGACCAATATTCTCGCGATGAACGCCGCCATTGAGGCCGCCCACGCGGGAGAGGCCGGCAAGGGTTTTGCGGTAGTTTCCGGCGAAGTGCGCAGTCTCGCCGAATCCTCGAACAAGGAGTCCGCCTCGATTTCCCAGGAAATAAAAAATATGCGCGACGGCATTGACCGGATTAGGGAGATGTCCGCGGAAACGGTGAATACCATGGGGAGCATGTTTACCGCTGTCAAGGATATGCAGTCTTCGTTCGATACTGTTGACGGCGCGGTAGAGGCCCAGGCTTCAAACGGGGAACGCATTCTGGAAGCCCTGGACTCGCTGCGGTCAACCACGGAACAGGTACGCGCCGGTTCGGAAAATATCGGGAAGGCTTCGGGCGCGATTCACAGTACGGTGGAAAGCCTGAAAAATATTTCCAGGGATGTAAACGACAGCGTTGTCGGCGTGCAAAAGGCAAGCAAGGATATTTCCATGTCGCTGGAAATAGCCCAGAAAATTGCCGAAGCCCATTATCTGGTACCGCCTGATGACGCCGCGGGATGAATCGCCTTGCCCCCTCCCCGCAGATCGCGGGCGGGTTTCCGGGCATTGCAGCCGCGCTGCCCGTTACGGGAGGGTTAAAGCATGAGAGAACAAGAAAAGTTCCGGAATCGCGCTATGACTAAATGGCTGCAAACAGAAATTTAACAAGCGGAGGAAAATTTGTTTTTTAAGAAAAGAGAGAAGGAAAAAACCGACGCGGCGTTTAATGGGGAGACTCCCAGGGCGCCCCGTTATACCAGCCTCGCGATGGTAAGTATTAACGGATTTGAAGGCCAGGCGGTACTGCGGAATGTCAGTATAGGCGGTTTTTGTATGGAAAGCAAGACTTTTGCCGACATGGATGTTTTGTCCTCCTATACTATACGTATAAATCCCGAGAGTTCCGCGGGTATAGGCCAGTTTGAACTGACTGTTGAGATTCGCTGGATTCAGAGTTCGCCCGAAAAATTTTCCGTTGGTTTTAAGACTATCCACGGAAACAGCCATCTGTTTGAAAAGTATGTGAGGTTTTTAAAGGAACAGCGCCAGATGCGGGCAAGCTGACGGGGCTTGCGTCTAGGAGTTTGTTGCGCTTCGCGCATAAACCGTATAAAAATCCACGAAAGTGAATTTTTATACCTTACAAACTCCAAAAGCACGCCGGATAATCGGGATTTTTTTGCATGAATATGCAAAAAATCCACAAGTGCAACAGGCTGCTAGGATTAGCGGAAAACCGCGCGGAAGAAGAGGCGTACCGAATCAATAAGCCTCTTGAAGAAGCCGCCTTGTTCCACATTTTCCGTTGTAACAACCGGCACGCGCCTGAGTTCGCCGAGGCTGTCCGAAAAGACAAGCGCCCCCACTTCGCTTCCCCGGGGAAG
>JAIRZS010000230.1 GCA_031267115.1 Treponema sp. | reverse complement strand
AGCCTGGTTGTTTTGGCAAAAACAGCGGTTCGCGCTGTTTAAATGCCGCAGCCGAAACCGGCATGGTTTTGGGTAACGGCTTATATAAACCAGCTTGTTTGAGAAAATCAAACGGCAAGTTAAGGAGTGTTCTACATGAAAAGGATTTTTGGTGTTTTAGTCGTATTGGTTTCTGTTCTGGCCTTTATGGGCTGCGCTTCTTCTTCCTCCTCCGCGGCTCCGGGCAATGATCTTCCTGATTTTGTCAGGAATCCCGGGAGGTACAAAATCGAGGGCGCGTTTGTAGGTATTGGTTCCGCAAAATTCAGCACGGCCAACATGACCATGACCATGGCCGAAACCCGCGCAAGGGCCGCTATCGCCCGGAAAATTTCATCGACTTTGAAGAACATGATCGATGACTACAATGCCGAAGTCGAAGGAGACCCTGAGGCGGCCGAGCAGTTTGCCCAGGTAGTCACCCGGGCGCTTTCCCAGGCTAACCTTTCCGATACCGAGATTGAAATGTCCGAATACGGCTCCGATGGAACCTACTATGTACTGATGTCGATGCCCAAACGCTCGGCTATCGCCCCGGCGAATACGACGATTAACAGGGAAAAACTTCAGTACGCGAAATTCCAGAATTGGAACGCCCAGCGCGACATGCAGGCCGCTTTTGCCGCCGAGAACGGCGATCCCGAAATAGTCTCAACAGACGAATAGCCGGCTATAGCCCTTGCCTGGTGGGCAGCCCGCGGGCAAGGGTATTTAAAGTGGACTCTTATGCGAAGATCCCTAGTTGTTCTCTGCTGGTTTTTTCTTTTTTTTGTTTTTTCATGCGCTTCGGTGCAGGAGAAGCCTTCGTCTATGGGAAAAGAAGGAACCGTTCCGGGTAAGGTATGGAGTACGGTCCCTGCCGGGGGGAAGCTTGTGATAATCGGGGCGGCGGGAAGGCAGATTAGAAGGGAAGACGCGGTGACGCTGGCCCTGGAAGACGCGGCAAAAAAAGCGGCTTTTTTTCACGGTATCTATGGATACACCGAGACTTTTGTGCAATCCGGGTCCGCCTACTATGATTTTGATTCAGGAAAATCCGTAGAGTTTGTTTACGATGAAGAATATATAAAATATGTGGACCGGTTCGAATTTGACGAAAAACAGGATGTTTTTGAAGAAGAAGATTCGGTCTTTGTCCGGGTACGTTTCGACGCCAGCCTTGTGTCCCAGCTAAGCTTTAGGCCGACCGCAGCCGGCAGTACCCCGGAGTGGATAAGGACACCGCCGAGGGATATGGGCGGCTATACTGCCGGCGTTGGTTTTTCGCTCCGGCATAGCTACTATAAAGATGCGGTAATCGCTTCTTACGAAGCCGCCGCGGCGTCAATTTTGAATAAACTTCACAGCCGCGCGGGTTCCGCCTCCGATTCACTGGAAACCGGCGGGTATTCGGATGCCCTGACTCTGGAAATGCAGGTTGCGGAGGGTTTTCTGACAGAATTCTATGTTCTCGAAATATGGGTCGACCCCAGCAATAAATCTGTATGGACCTTGGCTATTGCGAAAAACGGCGGCAGATAGCTATTTGCAGATAGATTTCTGCTGCTACAAAAAGGAGTATTTATGAAAAGAATTATCGCGGTGCTGTTGGCAGGCATTTTTTCTTTCACTTTCTTTTCCTGCGTTACCGATCCCAATAAACTCGACAGGGCCAGGAACAGCAACAACCGGGCCCAGCGCGAAATGAACCGGACTTTTAACAATAATTAACGGCCCGAACGGCCTGTTGCACTTTGCATAATCTTGGCTGTTAAAAAATAGTTTGTAATTCAGGAGAACAGTATGGGTATTCAAGCGATATGCGCCGGCGTCCTAGCTTTTGCGCTGGTTTTTTCATCATGCGCAAGTTCCCCGCCGGCGGAATCCGGCTCAAACAGGCTGGAAAGGGCGCGTTCCTCCAATTCCGCCGCCCAGGCGGATATGGATCAGGCGTTTGACGGTTCCGGGAATTCCGCTTCCCGGCAGAGTTCCCGTTCCGGCGGCGGTTCGGGTTCTTCCGCCCCCGCGATCAGCCGTGATAGAACCGGCAAGCCCTCCTGGGTGGACAGGCCGAATTCCGCCTATGATCCGTCGTATTACGTTTCTGCCGTTGGTGCGGGCAGCAGCCGGAGGCAGGCGGAAGCCAACGCTTTTGGTAATCTTACCGGCCGTTTCGGCCAGTCCGTCAAAAACGATGTAAAATCAGTGGAAAGCTACAAGCAGCGCGTAATTTCGGGCGCTGTCGATATCTCGTCAAGTATCGAGGCCGAACAGGCCGTCCAGGTATCATCTTCAATGGAGAGCCTGATCGGCGCCGAAATAAACGATGTCTGGAACGACGAAAAAGACTATTACGCCGTGGCCATCATGGAGAAGGCAAAGGTTATACCCATTTACAGGGGATTGATCGACGCCAATCTCAGCCTTATCAGCCGTATGACGGATGTGCCGGCGGCCCGGCGCGCTACCATAGAAACTATCGCCGCCTATCATTCCGCGGCCGGTATTGCCGACGCCAATTCCGTTTTCGCTACCGTTCTCAGCGTGCTCGGCGGGCCCGATATGAGGCCGGACCTGAAAACAGGCGCCGATTATATTTACGAGGCGGATGAAATCGCCAAGCTTATCCCCGTTAACGTCGTGGTTGAAAACGATTCGGAAGGCAGAATCAGGAGCGCCTTTGCGGGCGTGCTCAGCGATACGGGTTTCAGAACGGGTAACAATAGCTCGCGCTATGTTGTCAGGGCCCGGGTAAGCGTTACCCCGGTTGATCTGCCGAATCAGCCGAACAAATTCTCCCGTTTTGTGCTGGACGCCGCTTTTACCGACGGGAATACCAATAGCATACTCTTTCCGTTTAACATCAACGGCCGGGAAGGCCATGTTTCGCAGTCCGAAGCCGACCAGCGCGCCATACGCAGGGCGGAATCCCGGGTTAAGGAAGAGTACGGCAATGCTTTGCAGGGTTATCTTTCAGGTAGCCTTCCCCAGCAAAACTGAATAGCGGCGGCCTAATCAGGCCGCCCTGTAGCCCGCCACCTTTCAATACGGTCGAAAGCGGCGTTTACCCTGGCGGATTTTTCCGTTGCTTTTCTCATATTGCTCTCGTGGCCGGCGTGGCGGTCCGGGTGGTGCCTTTTCAGAAGCTGTTTGTAGGCCGCCTTGCACTCGCCGGCCGGAGCGCCGAAGGGGACGCCAAGTTCCGCAAAATCGCCGCGTAATTCTTCAGGAGCCGCGTTTCTGCCGGCGGCGTTCCGGCTGCCCGCGGAGCCGTTCCCCGTGGTCCTGTCATTTCCGGCGGAAAAATTGCCGGAAGGGCCGCGGGCGCCGCTGTTTTTTCCGGCGTTTAAGAATTCGTCCAGTTCCTCATACGCGGAGTTAAGGTCCGGATCGCCGGAGCGCCGCCCGCCGGGGGACTTGGGGAAGGGATCGTCCCCGCCGTTAAGATAACTTTTTACCAGATCTTCAAGGCGCTCAAAGATGCCCACTTTTCGCCGCCTTTAAAACGGAAAACCGGCCTTCCTTCACGCTAATTCCATTTCTGTAGAAAGTTTAGCCTTCGGGGCAAGGCAGCTATTACCGCTGGGAATGCTTCCGGATATTGGCAAGAACATCCTTGGCCCTTGTCTGTACCTGCCGGATATAGCGGCCATTCTGGATACGCATAATCGCATCAATGGCGCTGGGATCCTTGATTCCGTCGTTGCTCTGCGCAAAGCTGTCGAAGGCGTCCAGGGCGGACTTGGCCAGGACATCGTTGGGCGCGATGGTGTCATAACGCCTTACAATCCATGCAATGGTCCTTACCGTTTCTTCATCGTCGTTGATCCCGATTTTGGCCAGGGATTTTATCGTTTCACTGAGCACCCAGGGTTCGTTATCCGAGAGGAGCATCTTGATGAGAGAATTTTTTGCCTCGGGGGTTCCTATATTCCCAAGGAAACCCGCAGCCCTTGCCCGGATGTCGGGGAAGTTATTGATAATCCGGCCATTTTCCCGTATGACATTTCCAACGCCTTCAAGCCCGATATACTCAAGGGCGCCCCGGATTTCGTCATTTGTATTCCCACTATCGATCGCTTCGGAAATATACTCCAGGGCAAGCATCTGGCCCTCCCAGTTGTCCGAACGGCTTTGCTCGCGGATTATCGCAATCGCGACCGAATCCTGGAGGTAGGACTCTTCGACCGATCTCTCGTCATCATTACCGGATTGGGAAGACTGGCCCCAGGCCGGCGAGACAGCCGCGAATATTGCCAGGGCAAGAATGAAACCTCGTTTCATATCCGGTTTTGCAGGGCGGACGGAAGACCGGCCCGGTACGGAACTAACAGAGCCAAAGTATTTAAGAATAGACATGATTTTACAAACACTCCCTTCTTCTGATAAGATATTTCCCGGGACACGCGCGGGGATAATATGCCCGCCCGTATTGTCCCCCTGCCGGACAGGCAAAAAGGACAGGGCGCATGGCGTTTTATTCATACGCGGGCCGTAAGGCGGCTCAAAAAACCGAATTTTGAAAGCGGTTTTCTTTCGCTGTTATGGGCATTTCCCAAAATTCGGCTGGTTTCGGGAAATACTCTTATTTGAGTTTAATACTTAATTTATAATTTTCCAGCCATCTTCATGATTTTCAAGATCATAGAGGCGCAGCCGCTGGCCTTTGTCGTTGATGGTATAGACTTTGACCCTGTTTTCGGAAACAAAAGCAATATCGTCGACCCGGTCATTGGCCCTTGAAGGGACCACTACCTGGTCAAAGTAATCTTTGGCGCTTGTCAGGGTTATTTTTTTGTTTTTCAAATAAGGCTGGGAAGAAGTAGAGGCAAGGAATTCCTGGGAGCTGATCTTGTCAAGGTAGGCTTCTCCCAGATGGGAAACCCAGGTATTGTAGTTTCTGGCCCTGATAACGCGGTTAAGATCGGCGATCAGCTTCTGGACATCGCTTTTTGTGACGTCAAACATTTCCCGGCTTATTGATGACGGGTCAAATTCTTGTTCCTGGCTGCCGGCCGGCGGTTCTTCCGGGAACATTTCGGCAGGCTGGGCTTCAACGGTCTGCACAGGAATTTCCGCCGGCGCGGGTTCCGAAACGCAGGATAAAAAAGCTGTAAAAAGAACGATTATCAGCGAAATAAAAATTCTTTTCATTCTACAAATATACCATAAATTGTTGAAATTATCCAGAGTTTTGAATATTTTCAAAACCCCGGCCCAAAATAAATGTACCGGCGGAAAAAGGCCCAATACGGATGCGCCCGGAATAAAATAAAGATTTCTCCGCATTTACCCCGGCCCGGCCTGAAAGACACCCTTGACTGAGCTATATTAGCATAGATATGGTATTATTGCAATGCTTAACGCGATTTTCCCGGGATCTTTTGATCCGGCGACTTTTGGGCATCTCGATATAATAGAGCGGGCCGGTTCTATTTTTGACGAGCTTGTCGTTGTGGTGGCGGATAACCCGAACAAATCCTGCCTTTTTTCTTCCGGGGAGCGGAAAGCTATGCTCGGGGAGCTTGTCAGGCCCTGGCCGAATGTCTCGGTGGTCGTCTGGGACAGGCTGATCGTCGAGTTTATGAAGGAACGGGATATCCGTATTCTTGTGCGGGGGGTCCGGGGTATAAGCGATTTTTCCTACGAATTTGAGCTTTCCATGATGAACAAGGCCCTCTCGCCCCAGATTGAGACTATCTTTATGACTACCGATCCCCGGTATTTTGTCCTCCGGTCCTCGGCAATTAAGGAACTGGCCTCTTTTCACGGGGATATTTCCGCTATGGTCCCCCCGGTTGTGGCGGAAGCCCTGGAAAATAAATACCGGCGGGACTGGAAGGCCGGGCCTGCCGCCGGGAAACCTGCCGCCGCGGGCGGCCGATAACGAGCTTGACAAAAATGCCGGTTTTTGTTAAATTAAACAGGGTTTAGGGATTTTCCCCGATCAAATCGAAGCGAGGTTAATAAATGGCTGTACCCAGAGCGAAAACGTCGAAGGCAAGAACCCGCCGGAGACAGGCAATCAACATGAAGCTGGACGCCCCCACCCTGGTTGTATGCAGTACCTGCGGGAACCGGGTTCAACTGCACCGTGTTTGCCCTAAATGCGGTTTTTACCGGGGAAAACAGGTTATTGTACCGGAATCCAAGGTTTAAAAGGACGGGCTGAAGCGCCTGTCGTAACAAACGGGTCCGCCGGATTCTTTATTGGGCGGACAATTGGGGCGCTTTTAAAACTTTAGTTTTGAAAGCGCTTCTTACCCAATTGCCAGAGGAGAACTTAAATGGCAGATGATTTGTTTGAGAAAATGAAAAAACTGATCGCCGATAAATTGGAAATTGACGAGAGCAAGGTAACGCTGGACGCGTCTTTCCGTCAGGACCTCGGCGCGGATAGTCTGGACACCTATGAATTGGTTTACGCTATCGAAGAGGAAATGCGTATTTCCATTCCTGACGAAAAGGCCAATGAATTTGAAACCGTCCGGGATGCCTACGAATACATTAAATTACAGCAAGAACAAGAATAAAAAAGAATTGCCCCTTGCCGGATTCTTTTCCCTTGATTCCGGCAGAAGGAAGACATTGGCGGTGTTTCAAAAGGCCGCTAATGTACATTTCAAGAATCCGCAGCTTCTAAACCTTGCCTTTATCCACCGCTCCCTTTCCAATGAATCGGGCAATAAAAACAACAACGAACGGCTTGAATTTTTGGGGGACGCTATTCTGGGGGCGGTTACCGCTACGCTGCTTTACCGGGATCTTTCGGACAAGGCCGAAGGGGAGCTTGCGAAGATTAAATCGGTGGTGGTTTCCGAGGATGTTCTGGCCGGGGTTGCCCGGGAACTCAGGATTGATACTTTGCTCCTCCTGGGCAAAGGGGAGGAGAATTCCGGCGGCAGGCAGAAAAACGCCATACTGGCCGATGCCCTGGAAGCCCTTATCGGCGCCCTGTACGTGGATTCGGGGTATAAAGCGGCCTTTATCTTTGTGAGCCGCTGGATGGAGCCGGAGATAGGCCGGGTCCGGGACAACCGCCACCACCAGGACTACAAATCGCTGCTGCAGGAACTGAGCCAGCAGCTTTTCCGCGTTTATCCCGCCTACCGCCTGATAAAGAAGACGGGGCCTGATCATGACCATATTTTTTGGACGGAAGTTACGGTAAATGACCGGACTTTCGGCCCCGGAACGGGGAAGAACAAAAAAAGCGCGGAGCAGGAAGCCGCGCGGGTAGCCTACGAATACTACAGCAGGGACGGGGGGCAGGGCGGTTAATACCTTCTGTTTATCTTTTCCGCGATTTCCAGTAATTTTTCCCGGTTATTAAGCTCAGGATCGTCCAGCACCGCTTCGAGCAGTTCGTTCAGGATGATGCCCATGTGTTTGCCCGGCTTTATCCCCGATGCGATGAGGTCTTTTCCCGAAACGGCCAGGTCTTTTAGAGAAAAGGCCCTGTTTTTTGAGAGAATTTCTTCCACCCGGCCTGCCAGGGGGAGGAGGAAATCCGCCGCGGGTTCCGCGCCCGTGGTCCCGAACGCATCGGCAAAACGGAGCTGGAAGAGTTCGTCAAGGTTTCCCTCGCCTGCGCGGATAATGAAACGGCGTACCGCGGCGTCGCCCCAGTCTTCGGTATAGTGGAACATGTGCTCGCCGACAAGGTGCGCCACGGCGTCTATTACCGCGTTCGGGTAGCGGTACCGCCTGAGTATGTTCCGCGTGAGACGGACGGATTCCTTTTCGTGCTGGTAGAAAGTGCGGTTCCCGTCGGGGTCGATCCTGAGGGCGGCCCTTTTGCCCAGATCGTGGAACAGGGCGGCGAGGCGCACGGTCCGGGAATAAGCTTTGCGGGCGGCAAAATCGCAGGCGAGGAGCGAATGGCCCAGCACGTCGTAGCGGTGGCAGCCTTTCTGTTCTACCGGGCGGCATTGCGCCAAATCCGGGAACAGGAGTTCCAGCAGCCCTGTTTTTTCCATGAGCAGCAGCGCCGTCGAGGGTTTGCCGCTCGCGACGATCTTTTCGAACTCGTCCCGTATGCGTTCCGGGGAAACTTTCGCGGTAATGCCGAGGGCGTCCGGGATGGCGTCCAGGGTTTCCCCTTCCACGGAGAAGCCCAGCTGGCTCGCAAAGCGCAGCGCCCGCATGGGCCGCAGCCCGTCTTCGGAAAAGCGCTCCGCGGGCCTGCCCACGCAGCGGATGATCCTGTCTTTTATGTCCTTCTTGCCGCCAAAGGGATCGACAAGCCTCCCCGAGGGGAGTTCCGCCGCGAGCGCGTTCATGGTGAAGTCCCTGCGGGAAAGATCCTCCTCGATGGAAGAAACGTATTCTACCCGGTCAGGCCGCCGCCCGTCCGTGTAAGCGGATTCGGCGCGGAAGGCGGTTACCTCGACAGAGACGTCTTTGTAGAGTATTGTAACGGTCCCGTGCTTTATCCCCGTGGGAATAACCCGGCGGAACATGGACATAACTTCCTCGGGCTTGGCGCCGGAAGCCAGGTCCCAGTCCGCGGCTTTTTTCCCCAGAAGCAGGTCCCGCACCGCGCCTCCGACAAGGTACACCGGTTTTCCCTGTTTTATAAAATGAGAGGCAATTTCTTTCAGCAGAGGATCGACAGGGACATTGTTCATCCGGGAATAGAATAGTATACTGGGACTGCTTGCGGAAGGGGGATGGCGGGATGAGGGGGATAGCTTTTATCGGCGGGGAAGGGCCTGCGGAAGCGGTATGCCGGCGGCTCGCGGAGGCCGCTGATCTTGTTGTCGCGGC